>NZ_CALMQR010000059.1:0-62655 GCF_937871995.1 uncultured Citricoccus sp.
TCAGTGCCTGCCGTCCGATGACCATGCCCACGCAGAGGTAGACCATCCACATGGCTGCCGGGTAGAAACCGGTCACCAGCATGTCCGAGAGGAACGGCACCGGTTGCTGGGCTGCGGTGACCAGCGTGTAGTCGGCGTCGGGATCGGCCTGTTCCGGGATGAGGCCGTGGAGGTTGAGCAGCTGCCGCAGGAGGGGTCCGAGGATGACGAAGACGGCCGCGGCCACGAGCAGGACGCGCGAGGACCGGCCGTAGAACGGCAGGGCCAGCAGGAACAGGACGCCGAAGTAGGGGATGATCGTGGCGATCGGGGTGTCCAGGTGCCCCAGCATCAGGCCGACCAGCAGGATGAGCAGGCCGCGGACGGCCAGGGCGGCCCGGTCGGCGGCCAGGGCGCGGCGCGAGTTGTCTCCGCGGGATCGTTTCTCCACGAACGCGATGGACACCCCGGCAAGCAGGGCGAACAGGGCAGAGGCCCGGCCGCCGGCGATGCCGAAAACCCAGGTCATATCGCCCTCGGGGGTCTCTTCAGGGAAGACATGGACAGCGATCATGCCGATCAGGGCCAGGGCCCGGGCCACGTCAACACCCAGGGCCCGTCGCGATGACGATGACGCGGCAGACTCCGCCAGACGAGCGGCGGGTTCACCAGTGGGGGCCGTTCTCGGCTCTTCAACGCCCATCAGGGTCCTCGAAACTCTTACCAGCCAGAGAGTGTCAGAGTAGTCCCAGCATTGCTCGGGGCGTCAAGACATGAGCACTGACCGGGAGCAGAACCGGACAAACGTACCGAGCGCCCACAGGACGGACAGCGCGTCAAATCGTGCGCACGCACGTACAGGCGCCGGCTGGATTGCAGACAGGCGCTCTTCCCCGAGGTTGGGTGAAACGGATCTACGTGGGCAGCAGCCCCCGGGGAACATCGTCACTCACCTCAGCGAAATCGATGCGGGTTGGCTCGAAGATGCGGCGCCACGGCTGGCCCCGCCGCGCCCAGCGTCCGTGAGAGGATCCCGTACCGGCACGGCAGTTTGCTGCCAGGTATTGCGGTCAGGCCTAGTCAGATCAAATGATGGGGCCATACCAGCGAGGCCGCACATGCGCTGAGCTCACCGAAACATGCGAAGGAGCCGCTGTGGCCCTGACAAGTACCTCGCAGGCCCGCGCCAAGCAGGTGCAAATCGCCGGTGGCGTCCTGATCGTGTGCCTGGGGCTGGTTCCCTGGGTAGTGAGCTGGCCCTACCTGTTTAGCCCCGACGCGGCCGCCCGCATGGTGGCGTGGCTAGCGGCAGCGTGTGGGACCGTGGCGATTGCGGCCGCGATCTTGATCCTCATCGGGATCGGGCTGCGGTCTCGGGGCCGGGCCCCGGAGCTCACGGGCCAGCGGTCGAGGTACATCTGGGCCGGGGTGATGGCGGCAGGCTCCCTGCTCATACTGTTCCTAGCACTGGGTGCATCACAGCCCCAGGTGATGACCGGGGTTCCCGCCCTGTTGATGGTCACCTCTGTCACATGGCTGTTCCAGCCGGCCGGCAACGCTCAGTAACCGGCCGACCCCCTGACGCCAACCCAGCACCACACCTGATTGCGGATCCTGGGCGCGAGCCTGGCCGCGGGGCTCGTGCTGGTCGACGCCGGGGTTTCAGGCCTGGCCTGCCCACGTGATTCCCGCTTCCCTTCGGAGTGATGCTCGTGGTCTTCGCGGTCCACATGGGGGGGCACCAGTCCTCCGCCCCCAACGCCGGGCCCTGCAGGACAGGCCCGAATAATCGACCCACAAACCGACCCCGGATGACGATCGGCATTAGGGATGGTAAGCCACGCGGCTGACCCACTCGAGGTTGTCCTCGTCGAGTTCTTCGGCCACGACGATGTCGAGGACTTCAGCAGCGTCGAGCTCCTCGAGGCCGGCGGCCATGTGCAGGACGTGGGCGCGAAAGCTGGGCGGCCAGGTCGCCATGCATGATCGAGGCGGGCCAGCAATGCCGTAGGAAAGGATCTCCTGTCCAATCGGTTCAGTCATCGGTGGACTCCGGGGCAAGATCGAGGTGAATACGGAAACCGCCTGGCCGGGCTGTCATGAGCAGTTGCTCGGGTTCCCATCCCGAGGGCAATGGATGCCCGGCGGCCACTCGGAGGGCGCCAGCGACCGCTTGGGGTGTGGCGGAAGCGCTGTAGTCCCATGTGAAACGCCTTCGGGAGTAACCATGCGAGTCAGTCATCGGGGCCTGTCCTGAGTCCGGGTGGGCGGTGTGGAGGTTCCCATTCTGGCCCGGTGCGTATTCCGGAGTTAGTCGCCGCGCTGGCCCGGGGATCGCGTTACCGATAACCGCCCGCGCCAGACTGCAACGAGGTACGCCGAAGCAGTGCCCTAAGGGGATCCCCTTGCGAACACGACTGGACGTAAACGGTCAGATAGCTCTGCGAAAAACCGGCCACTTATCTCTGCGATTCACAGCGTGATTCCGGGCCGGCTTTGTCTCAGAAACGGTCTCAGTATCGAAACCTCGGGGTGGACGGGGTTATGCGTCCGGGGTGTTCCAGTCGATCCGCACCTGCTCCGGGGCGAACTTGATCCCCGGTCCGGTCGGGAGGATCGTCACGGTTGCCACCTCCCGCAGGACGGCGCGGCGCTTCTCCAGGGATGCGGCCCACCATGCGGCCTCGGCGCCCTCCCCTGTCATGCCGTCCAGGATCTGCACCGGCTGTAGCTGGGCCACCCGGCGCTCGGCGGTTTCAAGCTCCCCCTTGAGCCGGTCAGTGATTCGGGCCAGCTGCCTTGCCGTGATCGTCCCCTCCGCGTACTCGTCCGCGGCAGTGTCCATGCGGGCGGCAATGGCGTCACGGGCGTCCATGGCGTCCCGGAGCGCGCTGGGGTCGGTAGACAGGTCCAGGGCTACGTCCGGCCGGGACAGGCGGGCGATCATGACGGCGTTCACCACCTCGTCCACGGCTTCGAGCTTGCGGGTGAGTCGGTTGCATCCGGGGCATCCGTAGGTCGGTGCCCGGTAGTTCGGTGAGTCTTTCGCTTGCACGATGGGGCGCAGTCCGGTCCCGCAGCGTCCACACAGGTAGATCCCGGATCCGAGGTAGCGGGGCTCGGGGCCACGGGTGGGGCGTCGGTTTGGGTCCGTGAGGATTGCCGTCACCCGGTCGAAGGTGTCCCGGTCGATGATGGGTTCCCAGTTGCCGGGGCCAACGACTTCCCCCTTGTGCGTGCGCAACCCTAGGTAGGTGGGTCGGCGTAGTGCCCGGCCGATGCTCACACCGGGCCACGGGTTCCCCTGGCGGGTGCGGATGCCGCGGGCCTTGGCGTCTTTGGCGATCGACCGCAGCGTCTCCCCTGACAGCACGCGCCGGTACCATTCGTGGATGATGGCGGCTTCCTCCGGGATGATGACGTCCCGGTTCCCGATGGGCCGGCCCTGGTCGTCGGTGATCTTCTCCCTCCGATATCCGAAGGGGACCACGCCGTGCGGCTGACCCTGTGCGGCGTTCGCTTGAAACTTCCGCTTGAGCCGGCGCGACTGCTGTTCCACCTCGTGCCGGGCAACGCTGCCCTTGATCCGTGCCGTGAGCCTGCCCTGTGGTGTGGACAGGTCCACGTCTCCCCCGACCGATGCGAGGGCCACGGTGTGACGGTCTGCCAGGTCGATGAACGACTCGAGCTCAGCGGGTGTGCGGGTGAGCCGGTCGACGTCCCAGACCACCAGCGCGTCGATGGCACCGGCCCTAATGGCGGACATGAGGGCCTCGTACTCGGGCCGGAAGCGGCCGCTGGATGCGCTCACGTCGTTGTCGATGAACTCGCGGGTGATGGGCCAGCCTCGGCGCTCAGCTTCCCGGCGGCAGTCGTCTAGTTGTCGCCCTACGCCTAGTGCGGTGCCGTCGTCGTCGCGGGATATGCGGGCGTACACTCCGCAGGACTGGACCTGTGCCATTTCCCCATGCTAGCGGGTGGATACATCTATGGAGACTTGACAGGGGCGTTGATCCAGATCTCCTCGACAGAGTCGTCGTCCAGCAGCGGTTGCAGTGCGCCGTACCCGGCCACGGCGTCGAAGACCGTCCGGGCCGCCTCGTCCCAGTCTGCCAGCAGCGGCAGGGAACCGATGAGCGAGCGCGCGTCGTAGTCGGCAGTGGCGTCCAGCACCAGGCGGCGTACCTCGTCCGGTTCGCTCAGCGGATCCATGCCGCGTCGGCGGATCAGTTCGCGGACCTCATCGGTCAGTATTCGGACGGCGTCCATGGTTCCCCCTCCATGCATGCCCTGTTCGGGCCTCATCCCTCCCATCGAGACTACCGACCCCCTCGGGGAACGCGCATGTCACCTCAGCATTGGCTGTGGACAATCCGACCCGCGGCACGGCCGGGCCACGTCCACCGGGCGTGTCGTCCACACCCTGACGGCGAGCGCGCGCGACGTGTCTTTTCCGTGGATGAGAGTGGGCCCGGGACAGTGGCATCGCCTGCGAACACAGGACTGGTGCCCGCCACGGCGATCGGGACCGGAGGAGGTGGCATCCATGCGAGTGCGCATCCTGGGCCTTGCGGACGGCGTGCCGTGCTGGTGGTCGGCACGGAACATGGAGGGTTCCGATGGGCCGCGATGGGACGCACTGTTACGGCGTCGACTGCCCGGGTACCGCTTCTCGGTGTGCGGCAGACCGCTGGAAGAGGCGGGAACCGACGTCCTGGGTCCGAGCCCCACCCTGTGCGTGGTCGCCCGCCCCTCAGTACGTCCGGTCACCGGGCGCGAGAGTGGCCCGGAGGTCGTGCTGGTGGTCGAGGACGGGCCCGACGCCGGGCTGCTGGCTCCCCTGCCCCGGTCCGGGGTGTCGGTGGGCCGCAACCACTCCGAACTGAGGATCGCCGACCCCTTCCTGTCCGCACCCCACTTCCGGGCCGTCGTCGAACCGGACGGCGTCCGGATCGTCCGCCTCGCCGGATCCCGCGCCAACCCGGCCACCGACGGCGACGGCCCGCCCCGGACGGGTTTCTCCCCGTGGAGGGAGGGCAGTTCGGGGTTCCGCCTCGTTCGGGGACGGCCCGAACCGTTGCCCGCCAGGGCACCGTTACCGTCACTCACCCTTGATCCCGGCCAACAACCTACGCGCCCGAACGTCGTCATGCAGGCCGTCATGGCCCTGGGGCCGTTGGTCATCGGTCTCGTGCTGGCCGTGGTGACCGGTCACTGGTACTTCCTGTTGTTCAGTCTCATCTCGGTGGGGGTTGCCGGCGTGATGTGGGCCCAGCACCGTTCGGCCCGGTCCGCACACGGCCGCCGGATCACCGCGGAGGCCGCTCGCCTCGGGGAACGGTTGGAGGCGTTGGCCCCCGCCCCCGGCGCGGTGGCCCTTGCGGCCCGGTCGGCCGCCACGGATCGTTTCGGCACCCTCGGACCGGCCGCTGCGCCGCCACTCATCCGCTGGGGTACCGGCACCGCCACGCTGCCTCTGGCGACGGGCCGGGAGGGTGCCGACTGGTCGGCGTGGTCACGGGCCACCCTGCCAGTCATCACCGACCTGCATCCCGGGGGGACGACCCGGGTCATCGGGCAGCGTTCGACGGTGGAGGCGATCTCCCACTGGCTGGTGGTCCAGCTGTGCCGGGACGCGGTTGCCACGTCCCGCGGCGTCCTCGTCCGGAGGGCGGCTGGCGACGCCTACTTCGGGGGCGGCATCACGGCGGCCGAGGGCACGGCCGTCCTGCACGCCGGAGCAGCGGAGGGAGCCTTACCGGCGGGCTGGCACCGCGTCGTGCTCGGCGGCGCGGAGGATGGCGGGGACGACCGGACCGGGGGTGATCGGATACTTCCCGATCAGGCCCGCGCCACCGTCGGCGGCCTGGACTATGAGGACCTCCGGTGGCACGGCATGTCCGCCTCGACCGCGGGCTGGCTCGTGGACGAGCTCGGTGGTTCCCCGCGCCCTCGCGTGCCCCCGTCACCGCCCCGCATGGAGCTCCCGCTGCGCGACCGCCCCGACACGGCGGTGTCGTCCTTGCGGTCACCGCTCACCGGTGGCACCGATCCGGTCCGCCTCGACCTGGTCCGCGAGGGTCCGCACGCCTTGATCGCGGGGACCACGGGATCGGGCAAGTCCGAGCTGCTGCTCACCGTCCTCACCGGGCTGGCCGCGGCCTACCCCCCGGGCGAGGTGTCTTTCGTGCTGATGGACTTCAAGGGCGGATCATCGTTCGCGCCGCTGTCCGGACTCCCGCACACGATGTCCGTCGAGACCAACCTGGTGGAGGCCGAGTCCTTGCGGACCTTCGACGCCCTCACGGCCGAATTGCGTCACCGGGAAGAACTCTTCCTGTCGGCCGGGAGCGTCGACTACGCCGCGTACCGCCGTTCACACCCTGGAGAGGTGCTGCCCCGGCTGGTCGTGGCCATCGACGAGCTTCGTGTCCTCGTCGAGGACCATCCCCAGTCGGCAGCGGTCCTGGCGCGGCTGGCGGCCACCGGCCGCTCCCTCGGTTTCCACCTCGTGCTCGCCACCCAGCGAGCCCAGGGCGCGGTGGGCCCCGACGTCCGCTCCAACCTGGGCACGATCGTCTGCCTGAGGACGGCCACCGAACAGGAATCCTGGGATCTGCTCGGATCCCCCCAGGCGCACTCCATAGGCCCCGACTCCCCCGGGCAGGCCTTCATCCGGCACGGCGGCGCGCCTCCCCGGGCCTTCCGGGCCGGCCGGTTCACCGCACCGCCAGGTCCACCAGACCTGGTCCCCTGGGACGGTCGCGACGGTGCTCCAGGGGGTGACCCGGGTGGGGGCGGGCCGGCCGACTGGCCCGGCATCGTCGACCGGATCCGCTGCGGCGTCGAGCGAGGGAGACTCGCCATACCCGAACCGGTCGTCATGCCGGCCTTGCCCGATCGCTGGTGCCCGACGGCTGCCGAGCGCCTCGCACACCCCGGTGCCGTCGTCGTGGGGCTGGCCGACGCCCCGGGTGCACGACGACAGGGGCCCGTGGTCTGGAGTCCGGGCCGGGACGGCCCGGCGGCCTGGATCGGGACGGACACCGGCGGGATCCGGGACGCGGCACGGTCCACCCTCCGTCAGCTGGTCGGCCTTTCGGTGACACCCACCGGATCGCCCACCGCTCCACGCACCGTGGTCCTGGACGGCGATGGCGACATCCTTCCCGAGGGGGTCCCGTTCAGCATCGGAACTGGTGAACACCGCTCCCCCGGCCGGTGGACGGTCCTCTCCCCGGCGCTGGCCGTTGCCGAGCAGCTCGGGGCTGTGCTGGCGGACGTCCGGGAGGACCTGGCGGCGCGACGGCCGGTGCGCCTGGTCGTCACCGCCTGGGGCCGGTGGGCAGGATTGCGCGTCGGGACCGGATACGAGACCGCGGAGGAACACCTGTCGCTGCTCCTTCGCGATCACCCGCCGTCCCTGCTCGCCGTCGCCCTGTTCGGTGGCCGCGAGCTGGCCGGCGGGCGCGTGCTCGGACAGGTGCCGACCCGCTTCTATCTCCCCGCCGGCTCCACCCCCGAGCAGCGGATGGTCTGGCCCACTCTCCACCGGGTCCGAGAGGTTCCGGGACGAGCCGTCATGGTCACGTCCGAGCACCCCGCCCCCGGCGTCGCGGTCCAGCTCGCACTGGACGTCACCGAGCCGGGGTCAGCACCACCGGCACCGACGAGAACCCACCGTTCGGCGTGATGGACCGCTCGGGCCGGAGGACGGGGTCGAGGGTGATGTCCGCGAAGGCCGCCACGATCTCCTCCACCGCCACGCAGAGTTCGAGGGTGGCCAGGGGCCGGCCGGGACACACGTGCGGACCCGTGCCGTACACCAGGTTGTTCCCGGCGTTGCCGTCCGGATCGAAGCGGTCGGGGTCGCCGAAGACCTCCTCGTCGCGGTTCGCCGACGTCCAGTTCAGGACCACCCGTTGGCCCGCGGCCACCTGGAGTCCGCCCCGGGAGACCGGGCAGGTGGTCATGCGCCGGTTGGCGACGAACGGGTCGTCGATCCTCAGGATCTCGTCCACGATCGCGGTGAGCTCGCGCCGAGTGAGGCCCGATCGGATCCGGGCCTGGAGCACCCGGTGGGTGGCCAGGTAGTGCAGGACCACACCGAGGCTCAAGGCGATGGAACCCAGGTCCCCACCGGTCCAGTTCCGCAGGACGGAGACCAGCTCCTCGTCCCGGAGCGGCCGGCCCAGTGCCCGGTCACTCATCAGCTCCGCCGTCACGTCCTGGCGACTGCCGTCCGCGTCACCGCCCCTGCCGCGCCGCGGTGCCAGCACGGACCGGATGATCTCGTCATACCGCCGGGCCACGTCCGCGGTGGCGTCCAGCCGCCCGGACCGGGTGGCCGTCTGGTTGTCCGCCATCCACTCCAGCAGGGTCGGTTCCAGGCCCGCCGGCCACCCGAGCCATCGCATCATCGCCCGCACGGCGAACCGGGAGCCGAGTTCGCCGACCGCGTCACACCCCACGGCCCCGGTGCCCACCCCCGCCGCGCCCGTCACCTCAGCGCACACCTGCCGTGCGGCCTCGCGCACCCCCGGTTCCAGGGCAGCCATGCGCTCGGCGGTGAAGTACGGCTCGATCAGGCGGCGGAACGCGGCGTGTTCCTCCCCGTCCAGGCCGTTGGGCAGTTGCAGGAACCGGGAGACGGCCGAGGAGAACACCTCGGGGTCCCGGGCGGCCGCGACCACGTCGACATGCCGCAGCAGCACCATCGCCCCGGACGAGGACAGCGCGATCCGCGCATCGGGCCGGATGGCGTCCGAGACGGCGCGCGGATCGTGGCTCGGGACGGGGAAATCCGGCAGGTCGACGGCCGGGGCCGCCGTGTGGGCACAGCGATCGGCGGCGTGGTCCTCAGCGCTCACGGTGCCGACCGTACCACCGGGGGCCGCGAGTCGGGTCGACCCCGGGATGCCCGGCCCGTTCAGCCCTCGCCGTCCGCGAGGCGTCCGGTGGCCTGCCGCGGCGCCAGCCTGCCCGAGCCCTTAGGCCCGGGCCCTGCGGCGCCGCCGCAGCATCGTCCGTGCCAGGACCGCGAGTCCCACCATGAGCAGCGCCACGGCCGCGGCGAACACGTAGCCCGCCTCGGCCGAGATGCCGTCGATGAACGCCCCGGCGGCGGGGGCACCCAGGGCGGCCCCGGCGGTCATGGCCGATCCGTAGTAGCCCATGGCCTCGCCGCGGCGGTCTTCGGAGACCACGTGCGCCATCAGGGCGGAGGCGGCCGCCAGCGTCGGAGCCGTGAACAGTCCCCCGATGAGGGAGATGACCGCCAGGGCCCACACGCCGTCCACCAGGGCCATCGGCAGGGTCCCCAGGGCGAACAGCGTCAGGAGCAGCAGCGGCGAGAGCCGACGGCCCAGCGCGCCGTAGAGGATGCCGCCCACCGCGGAGGCACCGCACCAGAACGCAATGACGACGCCGGCCTGGGCGGCCTGCCCGGAGCGCTCCAGTTCGGCGACGATCGCCACCTCGGTGCCGGACATCAGCATGCCCGAGCCCATCGAGACCGCCAGGACCGCGAGCGCAGTGCCGCTGAGCCAGCCGAACGAGGCCTTTAGGCGGGCGAACGGGCCGGTGCGGACGCCCTCGTCCGCCCCGGTGCCGGGCCGGTGGTCCTCCCCCCGGATGACGGGGATGGCGCCCGTGGGCACCTCGGTGGCGGTCAGGTCCAGGTGGGCCGGGGCACCGTGGACGGCGCCGTCCACGGCCCGGCGCAGGTCCTCCTCGGCCGTGTACTCCCCACTGCTGCCGGGGCGGGCGAGCTGCGAGGAGCGAGTGGGCGGGTTGAACCACATCAGGTAGAGCCCGGCGAGCGTCGCGGACCACCCGACGATGGCCATCCCCCAGGCGCTGGACCAGGCCGTGGCGACGACGGCACCGACGGCGGGGCCGATCATGAAGATCGTCTCGGTGATGATCGAGTCCAGGGCGAAGGCGGTCTCGCGCCGCGCGCCGTGCGTCAGCACGCCGATGGACTGGCGCACCAGGGAGAAGACGGGCACGGCGAACAGGCCGCCGAGGAAAGCCCCGACGAGCAGCCAGGCGAAGGGCAGGAACGGCACCGCGGTCCAGATGACCCCCAGGGTGACCACGGACGGCACCAGGGCCCGGCGCAGGCCGAGCCGGTCCACCAGCCGGCCGCGCCACGGGGAGCCCACGGCCATGCCGAGGGTCATGGCCGCCACGGCGAGCCCCGCCGCCCCGTACCCCTCCCCCAGGGTCACGGCCACGTGCAGGGTCAGGATGATGCCCAGGGCGGCGTTGGGAAACCGGGCGACGAACCCGACGCCGAGGACGCGGCGGATCCGCTGGTCCCGCAGCAGGTGTCCGTAGGCGGCGAAGTTCACCCCAGCATGCTATCCGGGTGGGGTGGCGAACGCGCAGGTCGGCCCGGGGCACCCGGTGGCCCGCCCGGACGGGTCGGTGACCTCGGGGCCCCCTCGGCCGATCGCGCACCCGGAGCGCACCCGGTCCGTTGCGGGGCCCGGCCGCCGTCGGGAATAGTCCTGCCCAGGGGACGGTTGTACAGGTGATTCAAATTTGCACTAATCTGATGGCAGGCCACCAGAGCACCGGCACACCACTCGAGGAGCAACCATGCAGTTCGGCGTCTTCACCATCGGTGACATCACCACCGATCCGACCAACGGCACCACGCCCACCGAACACCAGCGCATCAAGGACACCGTCAGGATCGCCCAGCACGCCGAGCAGGCCGGGTTCGAGGTCTTCGCCACGGGCCAGCACCACAACCCGCCCTTCGTGGCCCCCGGCAACCCGCCGACCCTGCTCGCGTTCCTGGCCGCCCAGACCCAGAAGCTGATCCTGTCCACGGCGACCACCCTGATCACCACGATGGACCCGGTGCGCCTGGCCGAGGACTACTCCTACCTCCAGCACCTGGCCGAGGGCCGCGTGGACCTGACCATGGGCCGCGGCAACACCGGCCCGGTCTACCCCTGGTTCGGCAAGGACATCCGCCAGGGCATCCCACTGGCCGTGGAGAACTACCACCTGCTGCACCGGCTGTGGCACGAGGAGAACGTCGACTGGCAGGGCCGCTTCCGTACCCCGCTGCAGGACTTCACCCTGACCCCCCGGCCGCTCGACGGCGTCGCGCCCTTCGTCTGGCACGGTTCCATCCGCTCGGCCGAGATCGCCGAGCAGGCCGCCTACTACGGCGACGGCTTCTTCCACAACAACATCTTCTGGAACAAGGAACACGTGATCCAGATGGTGCAGCTCTACCGCCAACGCTACGAGTACTACGGCCACGGCAAGGCACACCATGCCTACGTGGCCCTGGGCGGCCAGGCGTTCATGCGCAAGAACTCCCAGGACGCCGTCAACGAGTTCCGCCCCTACTTCGACAACGCCCCGGTCTACGGACACGGCCCGTCCCTGGAGCAGTTCACCCGGATGACCCCGCTGACCGTGGGCTCCCCGCAGCAGGTCATCGAGCGCACCCTGTCCTTCCGGGACTGGGTGGGCGACTACCAGCGCCAGATGTTCCTCATCGACCACGCGGGACTGCCCACGGACGTGGTGCTGGAGCAGATCGACCTGTTCGGCGAGGAGGTCCTGCCCGTGCTGCGCAAGGAGTTCGCCGCCCTGAAGCCCGCCGACGTCCCGGAGGCCCCCACCCACGAGTTCCTGGTGGCCCGCCACGAGCGCGGCGAGGACCCGGTGCCCGGCGGCGCGGAGGGCTCACAGGCCTGGAAGGACGCCCAGGAGCGCGCCGAGAAGGCCCAGGCCTCCGAGAAGGCCGGGGCCTGAGCCGTGGAGGAGCTACCGGACCTCGGCGGCCCGGAGGCGTTCGGCGCACCCGAGTCCACCGACCCGTTCACCCCGCAGGCCCGGCACCTGGTGGTGGTCTCCGGCGGGCTGGGCGACCCGTCGTCATCCCGCCAGCTGGCCGACCGGCTGGCCGCCGCCGCCTCTGACCGCCTCTCCGCCGAGGAAATCGTCCCGGAGGTGCACGTGGTGGAGCTGCGCCTGCTGGCCACGGACATCGCCGAGGCGATGGTCAACCCGTCACGGTCCGAGGCGCTGCAGGCGGCCCTGGAGGAGGTGTCCCAGGCCGACGGCATCATCGCCGTCTCCCCCACCTTCAAGGCCAGTTACTCGGGGCTGTTCAAGTCCTTCTGGGACCTCGTGGAGGACGACGCCGTCCGGGACGTCCCGGTGCTTCTCGGCGCGACCGGCGGCACGCCGCGGCACTCGCTGATGATCGACACGGCGATGCGCCCGCTGTTCAGCTACCTGCGCACCAAGGTGCTCTCCTCAGGGATCTTCGCCGCCTCGGACGACTGGGGCGAGGTCGAGGGCGGCCAGGCCTCCACCCGCACCACGCCGTTGCAGACCCGCATCGCCGCGGCCGGGGCGGACCTGGCCTCGGTGGTCGGACGGTTCCCCGCCCGCCCGCGCCGGGCCTCCGGTGCGCCCGCACCCCTGGAGGTGATTCCCTTTGACCAGCTCCTCCGCGGAGAGTGACACCGGCTCGTGGTCCCGCAGCGCGGTCCCGGGACGGCAGCCGGCGGACACCTCCCGTCAGGCCTGGCGCGCCTACTTCGAGGCGACCGCCCTGCTGCAGGACCGCCTCGAGCGGAGCCTGAAGGCGGGTGTGGACCTGCACCTGGCCGACTACAACCTGCTGCTGCTGCTCACCGAGGCCCCGGGCGGGCACCTGCGCATGGGCGAGCTGGCCAGCCTGATGGTGTTCTCGCCCTCGCGGGTGACCTATCAGGTCAAGACCCTGGAGAAGCGCGGGCTCGTGGAGCGTCGCGCCTGCGTGGAGGACGGCCGTGGCTCGGAGGCCGTCATCACCGACGCCGGCCGGAGCCTGTTCCGCAAGGCAGCGACCCTGCACGCGCGCCAGGTGAAGGACCTGTTCATGGACCGGCTCGACGAGCAGGAGACCGAGACCCTGCTGCGGGTCTTCTCCCGGCTGGGCTGCGCCCTGGAGGACGGCGAACGGGTACCGGAGGGTCCCGGGACTACCGGCTGACCGTGATCTCCACGGAGTCGGCCCGCTCGGCCAGGGCCGGCACCTCACCGAGCACCTGTTGCAGGGTGGCGGCCATCAGCCGCAGCGCGGCCTCGTCGCCGGAGGTCGCCAGCGCGGGGTCCGGGTAGGCCACCAGCCGCAGTTCCGGTCCGGAGCCCCCACCGGGCAGCACGGCGCCGGAGGCGGTCCGGGAGGCCACGCCGGCCCCCGGCGTCAGCGCGATCCTCGCGAGCCCGGGCACCAGGTCCACCACGGACGCCAGTTCCTCGGCCAGCTCGGTGTCCTGGTAGGACGGGATCCAGGCCTGCTGCCGGGCCAGTGCCCAGACAGCCGGGCGGCGCACCACGAACGTGCGCTCGGCTGCCGGGTCCACGACGACCAGTTCGGCACCCTCGTCCACGGCGGACAGGCAGGCCCGCGGCATCCAGGTCGCCACCGGCCGCGCCTCGGGGTGCCAGGCGGTCAGCGCCGGGACGTGGGTGAACACGGGCAGGGCGGCCCGGCCGTCGGGGGCCCTGAGCGTCACCAGCGCGACGTCCGCCTCCTTGTCCCCGTGCGGTCCGTCCCCGTGCGGCCCGTCACCACCGTGGTCGTCGTGCTCGGCCACGGTCGGCAGCACGGCGGCGAAGACCCGCATGCGGGACAGGGCGTCCACGACCTCGGCCTCGCCGGCCTCACCGGCCGCCAACCGGTCCAGGACCGGGCCCCAGGCCGGGTCCGCGGTGCCGTCGTCGGTGTCGAAGGCGTGCAACGGGTTGGCCGAGCCGTCGATCCCGGCCCCGCCCAGGTCCCGGCCCTCCCAGGCGACGCCCGCGGAGTCCGCCGGGCGGCCGGACTCGTCCCGGTGCTGGCGCTCCAGGTTGCGCCGGATGGCCGCCTCGATGTGCCCGGGCAGGTGGCGCTCCCGGTCCTGGCCGGTCACTGGATGGGGGCCTGCTTCACGGCGTCCTCCACGCTCACGCCGCGGGACACGAGCAGGGCCTGCTCCAGGCTGAACCGGCCGGCGTACAGGGCCTTGCCCATGATGGCGCCCTCCACGCCCCGGCCGACCATGGCGTACAGCGCGGCCACGTCCTCCAGCGAGGAGATGCCACCGGAGGCCACCACGGGCTTCGGCGTCTTGGTGCACACCTCGGCCAGCAGCTCGGTGTTCGGGCCCCTCAGCGTCCCGTCCTTGGTGACGTCCGTGACCACGTAGCGGGCGCAACCGGCCTGCTCGAGGCGGTCGAGCACCTCCCAGAGGTCACCGCCCTCCTTGGTCCAGCCGCGCGCGGCCAGGGTGGTGCCGCGCACGTCCAGGCCGACCGCGACCTGGTCGCCGAAGCGCTCGATGACCCGCGCGGTCCACTCCGGGTCCTCCAGGGCCGCCGTGCCGAGGTTCACGCGCGTGGCACCCATCGCCAGGGCGTTCTCCAGCGAGGCGTCGTCCCGGATGCCACCCGAGAGCTCGACCTTCACGCCGAGCTCGTCCACCACGCGGGACATCACGTCCCGGTTGTCCCCGCGGCCGAAGGCGGCATCCAGGTCCACCAGGTGGATCCACTCGGCGCCGGCCTTCTGCCAGGCCAGGGCGGCCTCGAGCGGGTCGCCGTAGGAGGTGGCGGAGCCGGCCTCGCCCTGGACGAGGCGCACGGCCTGGCCGTCCTGGACGTCGACGGCGGGCAGCAGTTCCAGCGCCGGTGCGCTCTGCGGGGTCTGGCTCATGAGGGGGTTCCTCTCGGTTCGATCGGACGAGGTGGTCTAGGACGAGGCGGTGACGAAACCGGCGATGATCGCCAGCACGGCGCACACGAGGAAGCCGACCTGCAGCCATACGGGCGCCTTCTGCTGGCGCAGCGACCAGGCGCCACCGATCAGCAGCCCGCCCAGGGCGATGAGCAGGGTGGACCAGAAGGGCATCAGAGGGTTCCGAGCCAGTTGGCCAGCAGCTGCATCCCGGCGTCACCGGACTTCTCGGGGTGGAACTGGGTGGCGGCGAGCGGGCCGTTCTCCACGGCGGCGATGAAGTCCCCTCCGTGGTTCGCCCAGGTCACCTTGGGCGGGGCGATCTTCTCGTGGGCCTGGTCGAACTCCCACTTCAGGACGCCGTAGGAGTGCACGAAGTAGAAGCGCTCGTCCTCGATGCCCCGGAAGAGCGCGGAGCCCTCGGCCGGGCGCACGGTGTTCCAGCCCATGTGGGGCACGATCGGCGCCGGCAGGGCCTCGACCACGCCGGGCCACTCGCCCATGCCCTCGGTGCGCACGCCGTGCTCCACGCCGGCGTCGAAGAGGATCTGGTGACCCACGCAGATGCCGAGCACGGGCCGGCCCCCGGCCACCCGCCGGCCGATCCACCGGGTCGCGCCGAGGTCCTTGAGGGCGGCCATGACGGACTGGAAGGCGCCCACTCCGGGGACCACGAGCCCGTCGGCGTTCATCACCTCGTCCGCGTCCGCGGTCAGTCGTGCATCCGCCCCGGCGCGCTGGAGGGCGCGCACGGCGGAGTGGGTGTTGCCGGACCCGTAGTCCAGGACGGCGACGGTGGGACGGGCGGCGCCGGTGACACCGGCCATCAGAGCGCACCCTTGGTGGAGGGCACCCCGGTGACCCGGGGGTCGTCCTCGACCGCGGCCCGCAGGGCGCGGGCGAAGGCCTTGAACTGGGCCTCGACGATGTGGTGCGGGTCCCGGCCGCGGACCAGGTCCATGTGCAGGCAGATGGAGGCGTGGTAGGTGATCGACTCGAACACGTGCCGGGTCATGGACCCGGTGAAGTGTCCGCCGATCAGGTGGTACTGCTGGCCCTCGGGCTCGCCCTCGTGCACCAGGTACGGTCGGCCGGAGACGTCGACGACGGCGCGCGCCAGGGCCTCGTCCAGCGGCACCGAGGCCTCGCCGAAGCGGCGGATGCCCCTCTTGTCCCCCAGCGCCGTCCTGAGCACCTCGCCGAGGGTGATGGCCACGTCCTCGACGGTGTGGTGGACGTCGATGTGGGTGTCCCCGGTAGCGCGGACCGTCAGGTCGATCTGCGAGTGCCTGGACAGTGCCGTGAGCATGTGGTCGTAGAACGGCACCGAGGTGGAGATCTCGGAGGTGCCGGTTCCGTCCAGGTCCATCTCGACGTAGACGTCGGACTCGCTGGTGGTGCGCTGCATCCGCGCCTTCCGGCCGGAGATCAGCTCTGCGCCCATGCTCTGTCAGCTCCTTGCTGTTGGGGGGATCCGGTGGTCCAGTCTACCGGGCCGGTCACTGGCCGGACGTCGTGGCGGGTGCCTCGGCCAGGACCTCCCGCAGGGCGGTGAGGAACGCCGTGGTCTCCGCCTCGGTCCCGGCGGTGACACGCAGGTGGTGCGGGATCCCGACGTCGCGCACCAGGACCCCGTGCTCGAGCAGGCCCTGCCACACCGCGTGGGAATCGGCCAGTCCGCCGAAGAACACGAAGTTGGAGTCCGAGACGGCCGGGGCCAGACCGAGATCGCGCAGCCCCTCCACGATCCGGTCGCGCTGGGCCTTGATGTCCTCGACGTTCTCGAGCAGGACGTCGTAGTGCTGCAGGGCGGCGTTGGCCGTGGCCTGGGAGACCGCGGAGAGGTGGTAGGGCAGGCGCACCAGGCGCAGGGCGTCGGTGACCTCCGGTGCGGCGGCGAGATAGCCCAGGCGGGCGCCGGCCAGCGCGAAGGCCTTCGACATGGTCCGGGAGACCACCAGGCGCGGCCGGCCCGGCAACAGGGTGAGCGCGGAGCGCGTGCCGGCGAGGGCGAACTCGGCATAGGCCTCGTCCACGACCACCATGCCCCCGTAGGCCTCGGTGGCGTCATAGACGGCCTGCACCACGTCCAGCCCCAGGGCGGTGCCGGTCGGGTTGTTCGGGGAGCACAACAGGACCACGTCCGGCCGGTGCTCGGCGACCTGGGCCGCCGCGGAGGCGGCCGTCAGGGAGAAGTCCTCCCCGCGGACACCGGCCACGTACCGGGTGTCCGTGCCGGCGGCCAGCAGCGGGTACATCGAGTAGGTGGGCGGGAAGCTCATCACGGTGCGCCCGGGCCCACCGAAGGCCTGCAGCAGTTGCTGCAGGATCTCGTTGGAACCGTTCGCGGCCCACAGGTTCGCCGCGGACAACCCGTGCCCCAGGTACTCCGCCAGGCGCTTGCGCAGTTCGGTGAACTCACGGTCCGGGTAGCGGTTGAGCGTCACGGCGGCAGCGGCCACCGACTCCGCGATGGCGGCGACCACCTCGTCCGGGACCGGATGGGTGTTCTCATTCGTGTTCAGCGCCACCGCCACGTCCAGCTGGGGCGCACCGTAGGGGCTCAGGCCCCGCAGGTTCTCACGCAACGGCAGGGCGGCCAGGGCCTCCGGATTCGAGATCGCATCCTCATCACTCACCCGAGACAGCCTAGGCGCTCAGTCAGTCCCCCGAGCCCCGGTGACGTCCGTGCATGGCACGCCACGGTCCCCCCTCTGACGCGGCTCGAACCGGGCGACGGGCCGGCCGAGGCCGCGGACGTTCCGGTGGTGCCCGCGTCAGCCCCGGGGGACGAAGAGGACCTGCCCCGGCTGCAGCTCGGAACCGGTCAGGTCATTGAGCTCGCCGATCCGCAGGATGGTCTGATTGCGCGGAGCGTCCGGGGCCACCTGGCCGGCCACGGACCACAGGGTGTCACCGTAGTCCACGGTGACGGACTCGACCGGGGCGACCACGGGGCGCTCCGGCGATGCTGCGGCCGGGGCCACGGCATGGGCGCCCAGGAACACGGCGGCCGCGGCCGCCAGCGCGGCCACGACGAGGATCGGGAGTCCGACGAAGAGGAAACGGCCACGACGGTTCAGGTGGAATCCGGCCGAGCCGGCGGTGCGGGTCACGACCGATGCTGCAGTGCTCATGCTCTTCAACCTCTCCGCCCGGGGCGACCGGGCTGTTCGAACGTGTGTTCTATCCGTTCGCCCTCTTGTCTAGCACGTCTGTTCGAAACACGCCAAACATTATTCGAACATATCTTTGAATCCGCCCTGCCCCTCCGGTAGCCTCTGAGGCACGTGATGGCCCGTCAACTCCCCGCGGGCCGACCATGAGACATCTCAACCGGCACCACGGACACGCTAAGAACGGATCTTCGAATGGCCTCCCGGACTCCCCGACCCGAACCGGACTCCCAGCCCGCCCCTGCCGCCCGGACGCTGACCGCGCGCCAGCGGGTCATCCTGGGGTCGATCCGCTCGGCCATCGCGCAGCACGGGTACCCGCCGTCGATGCGGGAGATCGGTGACGCCGCCGGACTGGCCTCGCTGTCCTCGGTGACCCATCAGCTGGGTCAACTGGAGAAGTGGGGGTACATCCGCAAGGATCCGGGACGGCCCCGCGCCATGGAGGTCCTGCTGGACGAGGACGGACAGCCCGTGTCGACGGCCGCGGCCGGCGCCCCGGACACCGCCGACCGCCCGGCTCCGGTCACGGCCCTGCACACCGGTGCGGTGGAGGGCACCTCCGTCCCGGTCCCGCTCGTCGGTCGCATCGCCGCCGGCGGGCCGATCCTGGCCGACCAGCAGGTCGAGGACGTCATGACGCTCCCCCGCCAGCTCACCGGCGAGGGAGAGCTGTTCATGCTCAAGGTCTCCGGTGACTCGATGGTCGATGCCGCGATCTGCGACGGGGACTGGGTGGTGGTCCGCCAGCAGAACTCGGCCCAGAACGGTGACATCGTGGCGGCCCTGCTGGATGATGAGGCCACCGTCAAGACGTTCCGGCAGCGCGACGGGCACACGTGGCTGCTGCCGCAGAATTCGGCCTATGAGCCGATCCTCGGAGACGAGGCGACGGTCATGGGCAAGGTGGTCACGGTCCTGCGGGCCCTCTGACCGGGACACTGATGCGGAGCGCGGCGATGAACCACCGTCCCTTCCCGAGAGGCGTCCGGGTGGCGGACGCCGAGCGCTTCGTCTACACCCGGGGACGGCTCCTGGAGCGTCGTCGCCTGGACCTGCTGTTGCACGGGGGCGGTCCCGAGGGCGTCCTGGCGGCGCTGGGCGCGTATCGCAACCCCGACGGCGGATTCGGTCACGGCCTGGAGCCCGATGTCCGCTCCCCGGTGAGCGAGCCCCTCGCCACCCTCACCGCCCTCGACCTGCTGGCCGGGTGGGACCTGGCCGACCATCCCTGGTTCCGCAGCGCGCTCGAGTGGGCTGCCTCGGCGTCCGGGCTCGACGGTTCGCTGCCCTTCGTCACCGAGCCCTCCCTGGCCTGGCCGCACGCGCCCTGGGTACAGCTGTGGCCCGGAGGATCACACCTCACCTTCGGCTTCGCGGCCGCCGCCCTCCGGACCGGCTTCGTCGGCGGGTGGGCCGAGGCGGCCACGGAGTGGTGCCGCTCCCAGCTGCGGGAGGGTGGGCTGTCGGCCTACGCCGTCAAGTACGCCCTGCGCTTCCTGGCCGCGGACCGGGGTCCCCGCACCGAGGGTCCTGCCGAGACCGCGGCGATCGAGACATGGCGCTCCCGCCTGGACCGCGACGGTGCGCTGCCGGTGGAAGGCGGGGCCGAGGGCGAACGACTGCACCCCTGGGACCTGGCCGCCGACCCGTGGTCGGCCCCGGTGATCGAGCCGGGGGCCGCGACCCCCGCGCGCCTGCTCTTCACCGACAGGCAGCTCCGGGCAGACGTCGACCGGGTCGTCATGGGCCAGCAGTCCGATGGGGGCTGGCACGTCGACTGGGCCGCGTGGTGCCCGGGCCAGGGCCTGGACTGGCGGGGCATCCGAACGGTCGAGGTGCTGGAGCTGCTCTCGGCCGTCGACCGCTCGTGATCCCTAGGCCGGGTCGCGCAGGCGTTCCAGCACGCCCCGCACCACAGCCGGGTCGGTGGTCGGCCAGAAGTCCGGCAGGGTGGACCGCAAGAACCCTCCGTAGCGTTCGGTGGCCAGCCGGGGGTCCAGCACCGCCACGACGCCACGGTCCGTGGTGGTCCTGATCAGCCGGCCGGCGCCCTGGGCCAGCCTCACGGCGGCGTGGGCGGCCGAGACGGCCATGAACCCGTTGCCGCCGTGACGGCTGACCTCCCGGGTGCGTGCGGTCCCCAGCGGGTCGTCCGGACGGGGGAACGGGATGCGGTCGATCACCACCAGACGGCAGGCCGATCCGGGCACGTCCACGCCCTGCCACAGGCTCATGGTCCCGAACAGGCAGGTGTCCGGTTCGGAGGCGAACTGGCGGACGAGGGCCGAGAGGGTGGCGTCGCCCTGGCAGAGGATCTGGGGCGCCGCCCCCAGCCTGCTGCGCATCTCCGCGGCGGCGTCCTCGGCCGCGCGCCTCGAGGAGAACAGGCACAGTGCCCCTCCCCCGGAGGCGCGCAGCAGGGACTCGAGCTCGTCGTAGGCGTCCGGGGAGGAGGTCCGGCCGGGCCGGGGCAGGTGCCGGGCCACGTAGAGCACGCCCTGGCGCGGGTAGTCGAAGGGGCTGCCCACGTCCACCCCGGTCCATCGCGGAGCGCCCGGCCCGAGCAGGCCGAGCGAGCCCGCCACGGGGTCGAAGGACTCCCCCACCGTCAAGGTCGCGGAGGTCAGTACCGTGGTCGCCTGGCCGAACAACCCCTCCCGGAGCCGGCCGGCCACCGACAACGGGGCGACGCACACCACCGGCGCGGCGGTCTCGTCACCCGGGACCCATCCGGTCCCCGGCTCGAAGCGGCCCGGACGGGAGGCCCACAGCACCTCGGGGTAGTCCGCGTCCGGGACGGCGTCGAGCATCCTCTCGGCCACCTCGAGGACCTCCTGGAGCCGTGAGCGTGCCATCTGCCGGCCACCGTCGGCCGCCTCGGCGGAACCGCCTGCCCCACCGGGCCCCTTGGAGTCGCTGAGCCCCTGCCGCGCCGCGTCCCGGACCGCCCGCAGGGCGTTCTGCTGGACCTCGTCCGGCCCGCGCGGGATGAGTCCCGTGGGAGTGGCGGCGAACGCCGCGTCCAGCCCGACGCCGGCCTGCATCAGGTCCTCGACCGCGATCGCCGTGTGCTTGCGTGCCGCGGAACCGGCCGCCTGGACGATGGCTCCGGACAGTTGTCCGGTCACCGCCCCCGTGACCCGGTCCTGCAGCTCGTGGGCCTCGTCCACGATCACCGCGTCGAACTCCGGCAGGACGGCCAGGCCCTCGAAGGCACTGATGGCCAGCAACGCGTGGTTGGTCACCACCACGTCGGCCTCGGCCGCATCGGCCCGCGCCCGTTCCGAGAAGCACTCCTCGGCCATCGGGCAGCGCTGGGCGCCGATGCAGTCGACCGCCGAGACCGAGACCTGGCGCCAGGCCCGGTCACTCACCCCGGGCTCGAGGTCGTCCCGGTCCCCGGACTCGGTCTCCTCGGCCCAGTCGCGCAGCCGCTTGACCTCCCGGCCCAGCGGGCTGGTCGGTCCCGCGTCACCGGTGACCATCGCCTCACCGTCGTCGGCCAGGCCGAACAGGGCCTGCCCGTCCTCCTCGGGGAAGCCCCCGTCGATCTTGTGCCGGCACAGGTAGTTGGAGCGGCCCTTGACGAGTGCCACGGTCATCTCCCGGGGCAACTCGTCCTGCAGGGCCTCCAGCAACCGCGGGGCGTCCCGGCGCATGATCTGCGCCTGCAGGGCCAGGGTGGCGGTGGCGACCACGACCGGGGCCTCGGCGTCCACCGCGTGCTGCAGTGCCGGCACCAGGTAGGCCAGCGACTTCCCGGTGCCGGTGCCGGCCTGTACGAGCAGGTGGGTCCCGGACTCCAGGGAGCGGGCCACCTCCACGACCATGCGGCGCTGGCCCTCGCGGTGCTGTCCGCCCGTCGCCTCGACGGCCGCGTCCAGCCACTGCAGGGCCTGCCGCTCGGCCTCGGTCCGGGCGAGCACGTCCTGATCCGGAGCGGTGTGCTGTGCCGTGTCCGTCATGCCCCGGCCGGTTCCGGCCGGTCGACGGAGAAACGCCGCAGGTCATCGGCGAGGTCCTCGCGGACCAGCACCCGCAGCCGGGTGCCTCCCGACTCATAGGTCTCGGAGATGATGTCCGCATCCGGGGAGTGCAACCGGGAGACCACGTCCCCGTCCGTGAACGGGATGAGCAGGTCCAGGGCCACGTCCGGACGCGGGATGGCGTCCGCGATGGCCCGCTCGAGCTCGGCGATGCCCTCACCGGTACGTGCGGACACCACCACCGAGCGGGGTTCGCGCTGGCGCAGCCGGGCGATCGCCACCGGGTCCGCGGCGTCGGCCTTGTTCAGCACGATGATCTCGGGGATCCGGCGCGCGTCCACCTCGGCCAGCACGGTGCGGACCGCGGCGATCTGGCCCTCCGGGTCCGGGTGCGAGGCGTCCACGACGTGCAGGATCACGTCCGCGTCCGCGACCTCCTCGAGGGTCGAGCGGAACGCCTCGACCAACTGGGTGGGCAGGGACCGCACGAACCCGACCGTGTCCGAGAGCGTGTAGCCGATCCCGTCCGGGGTGACCGCCTTGCGCACGGTGGGGTCCAGGGTGGCGAACAGGGCGTTCTCCACCAGTACCCCGGCATGGGTCAACCGGTTCAGCAGTGAGGACTTGCCGGCGTTCGTGTATCCGGCGATCGCCACGGACGGCACCCTGTTGCGGCGGCGGTTGGCCCGCTTGGTCTCGCGGGCGGGCTTCATGGCCGCGATCTCCCGGCGCAGCTTGGCCATCCGGGTCCGGATCCGCCGGCGGTCCAGCTCGATCTTCGTCTCACCGGGACCGCGGGAGCCGATGCCCTCGCCGGCGGCCGCCCGGCCACCGGCCTGACGGGACATGGACTCACCCCAGCCGCGCAGTCGCGGCAGCAGGTACTCGAGCTGGGCCAGCTCCACCTGGGCCCGGCCCTCACGGGACTTGGCGTGCTGGGCGAAGATGTCCAGGATCAGGGCGGTGCGGTCGATGACCTTCACCCGGACCACGTCCTCGAGCGCACGCCGCTGGGAGGGCGCCAGCTCCGAGTCCACGACCACGGTGTCCGCGCCGGTCATCGCGACGATGTCCCGCAGTTCCTCGGCCTTGCCCTTACCGAGGAAGGTGGCCGGATCGGGGGTGTGGCGGCGCTGGATGAGGCCGTCGAGCACCTCGGAGCCCGCGGTCTCGGCGAGCGCCGCCAGCTCGCGCAGGGAATTCTCGGCGTCCGCGGCGGTGCCCTCGGACCAGAGCCCGGCCAGCACGACGCGCTCGAGGCGCAACTGCCGGTACTCGACCTCGGACATGTCCTCGAGCTCGGTGGAGAGCCCGGTGACCCGGCGCAGGGCCTGGCGCTCGGCGAGGTCGAACTGCTCACCGTCGGCCTCGGTGTGCCCGTCGTCGCCGTCGGACAGGGCCAGGGCACGGCCCTCGGTGGGCCTGACGCCGTGCTCGACGGAGGCACTGGCCGCATCGGCGGCCAGGATACGTTCGATCACGTCCTGGATCTGGGTCTCGTCCGGCTGGTCGTTCCCGTGCTGGGGGTTCTCGGTCATGGTCTCCTTGGAAGATGCGTGGTATCTAGGGTAGTCGCTCGGACGGACGCCCGAAGGGTCTGGCGTGCCGCTGGGGATGGGGTTGTTCGGGGCCATGGGTGGACCTCCCGGGGAATCGGCCGTCGGCCGCGGCGCTGCGCGGGGCCGAGCGGGTGCACGTCGAACGACGCCGATTCCGCGGCGGGGCGTTCGGGACGGTGCTGGATGGGTGGGTTGCCATCACGGAGCGATCCTCGACCCGTCAGCGCGGGGAGTCATCGGTCCGGAGCCGTGAGCAGTCGCTCACGCCAGCTCAGCGCAGGAAAATCCACATGCCGTCCAGTATATGGCCCCTGTCAAGTAACATCGGGCGGTGATGGACTCCGCACACTACTTCTCCGCCGACCCCGCCACGCCCGAGCGTCGACGCCGGATCACGCTCACCCTGGCCGGCCGGGAGGTCGCGGTGCAGACGGCGAACGGCATCTTCTCGCCGGAGGGCCTGGACAAGGGCACGGCGGCGATGCTCCGCACCGTCCCCGAGCCGCCGCCGTCGGGCCGGTTCCTGGACATCGGCTGCGGCTGGGGACCGCTGGCGCTCACGCTCGGGCTGTCCAGCCCGCAGGCGGAGGTCACCGCCGTGGAGGTCAACGACCGGGCGGCCCATCTGTGCCGGGACAACGCCGCCGCCCTCGGCCTGGACCGCGTCACCGTGTGCCGGCCGGAGGACGTGGCGGAGTCCGCCCGGTTCGACCTGATCTGGTCCAACCCGCCGATCCGCGTGGGCAAGGAGGCCCTGCACGGGATCCTGCTGCAGTGGCTCCCCCGGCTGGCACCCGGAGGCCGGGCCTTCCTCGTGGTCCAGAAGAACCTGGGGGCCGACTCCCTGCTCCCCTGGATCCGGTCCGCCCTGGAGGAACGGCACCCCGGTGAGTTCAGCGTCTCCCGGCACGCCACGGAGAAGGGGTTCCGGATCCTGCTGGTCGAACGCGCCTGAGCCGGCCCGTCCGGCCGGGGCGGGGTGCGGGAACGCGCCGGCCGCGCGGAGGACAGCGGGTCATCCCGGCCGTTGCCCTCGGGCGGTGACCCCCGCCGGTCCACGGATGCGTGCTCAGACCCCGAACGCGGGCGGGTAGGCGATCGGTCCGGAGGGCACCGGTTCGCCGAGCACGAGCGCCATCATCGCCTCGTCCGGCGCCTCGAACGGCGCGCTGATCCCGAGGCCCGACGCCGGCCGGAACCCGAAGCGCGGGTAGTACCCGGCGTGCCCCAGCACGAGGACGAGGCGTTCCCCGGCCTCCCGCGCGGCCGAGAGCACGGCCTCGATCACCGCGGTGCCCGCCCCGCGGCCCTGGTGGTCAGGGAGAACGGAGCAGGGGGCGAGGGCGGCCGCCGGTTCCCCGCCCACGTGGCACCGGGTGATCAGTGCATGTCCCACGGGGCCGGCGTCGGGGTCGCGGGCGTCCGCGACGACCCAGGACAGCCCGGGCAGCCAGGCGCCCGGATCCCTGCGCAGGGCGTCCACGAGGTCGGCCTCGGCCGGCGTCGGGAAGGCGGCCTCCACGACGCGGCGGACGGCCGCCCGGTCCCCTCCTCCGGAGTCCTCGGGCCGCACCGTCCAGCGGACCGGGCTCACAGCACCGTGCCCTCGAAGACCAGCTCGGCCGGACCGGAGAGGATCACGTGCTCGGTGCCGTCGGGCTGGGCGCGGAAATCCACGCCCACGAGGCCACCGGGCACCCCCACCTGCCACCGGGTGGCCGTCTCGTCCCCGGCCCAGAGGCGGACGGCGGCCGCGGCCGCGCAGGCACCGGTACCGCAGGACAGCGTCTCGCCCACGCCGCGTTCGTGCACGCGCAGGTCCACCCGGCCGACGTCGCCGTGGAACAGCGGGTCGGCCGCGACGACGAATTCGACGTTGGTGCCGTTGGGCGGCACCGGGTCCACGGACGGCTGCTGGGTGAGGTCCAGGGCCGCCAGTTCGGCGGGCTCGGCGAGCGCCACGACGGTGTGCGGATTGCCCAGCGAGATGCTCAGGGCGGGCCGCGGGTCCACCAGCCCGGCCGCGAGCACGAGCGAGTCGGAGGCGCTCTCGCGGGCCAGTTCGGGATCGATGAGACTCCACAGCCCCATGTCGATCGCGTAACCGTCCTCCAACCGGGTCACGGTGCGGACCCCGGCGCGGGTCCCGATGGTGAGTTCCTGCCCCGGTGCCAGGTCCACCAGGCCGCGTTCGGCGAGGTAGTGCACGAAGACGCGGACGCCGTTGCCGCACATCTCGGCCACGGAACCGTCCGAGTTGCGGTAGTCCATGAACCAGACGGCCTCCGGGTGGTCCTGCAGCAGGTCGCGTCCCTCGATGAGATGAGAGGACTCCACCACCCGGATCAGCCCGTCACCGCCGACGCCGAAGTGCCGGTCGCACAGGGCGGCCACGTGGTCCGGGGACAGCTCGGTCTCCCCGTCCGGATCGGGCACGAGCACGAAGTCGTTGCCGGTGCCCTGTCCCTTGGCATAGCGCAGGCCGCCCAGTTGGTCGAGGGCGGTCCGCAGGCGGTCGGGGTCCTGGGCGATCGGCAGGGTCATGGAGCCAGTCTAGGCGGGACCTGTCCGCCCAGGTGCGCCAGCACCCGGTCCAGCAGGTGCGGCTCGGTCGGGTCGAACCACGTCACGCGAGGGTCGGCCCGGAACCAGGTCAGCTGCCGGCGGGCGAAGCGGCGCGTGGCGGTCGCGGTGTCCTCGATGGCCCAGTCCAGGTCCGCCTGACCGTCGAGGACCTGCAGGACCTGGGCATAACCGATGGCCCTGGACGCGGTCTTCCCCGTCCGCAGGCCGGCGGCGTCCAGGTCCCGGACCTCGTCGACGAGCCCGGTCTCCACCATGCCCACCACGCGCCCGTACAGGCGGGCATGCAACCGGGCGCGGTCCAGGTCCAGGCCGATCTGGACGGTGGGCCGCAGATAGGTGCGCCGGGGCATGAAGGAGGAGAAGGGCCGGCCGGTGAGCTCATGGACCTCCAGGGCACGGACCACGCGGCGGACGTCGCCCAGCCGCTCCGCGCTGGCCGGGTCGACGTCGCGCAGTCGCTCGCGCATCCCGTCCAGGCCCACCCGCGCGGCCAGCTCCTCGAAGCGGGCCCGGACGACCGCGTCCGTGGGCGGGAACTCGAGCTCGTCGAGGGCGGCCCGCACGTAGAGCCCGGACCCGCCGACGAGGACCGGCCTCAGTCCCCGCCGGGTGATGTCCTCGATCACCTCGCGCGCGGCACCCTGGAACCGTGCCACGGAGGCCTCCTGGGTGACCTCCAGGACGTCCAGGAGGTGGTGCCGGATCCCCCGCCGCTGGGCCGGGGGCAGCTTGGCCGTGCCGATGTCCATGCCGCGGTAGAGCTGCAGGGCGTCCGTGTTGACGATCTCCCCGCCCAGGCGTTCGGCCAGGTCCAGCGCCAGGTCGGACTTCCCGGTCCCGGTGGGCCCGACGACGGCGATCACCTCCTGCATGGACCGGCTCAGGAACCGACGCGCAGGGAGGGCATGCCCAGGCTCACCCCGGCGGTCCCGGCGGCACCGGCCACCCCGCCCGGTGCGGGCACGCCGCAGGACTCGGCCTGGGCACGGTCCCAGGCGTCACCCGAGCGCGACCGGCGCAGGAGGTAGTCCTGGGCCGTGGGGTCGGCGATGAGATGGTAGGGGTGCGACTCGGTGATGGTCACGGTGACGAAGTCCCCGGGGCGCGGCGCCTGCTCCCCCGCCGGGACGCTGAAGTGCACGAGGCGGTTGTCCGGGGCGCGGCCGGCGAGCCGCCCGGTCTCCGCGCCCTTGCTGCCGGGCTGGTTGGTCACCAGCAGTTCCTGGCGGGTGCCGAGCAGCTTCGCCGTCTCCTCCGCGCTGATCCTGTCCTGCAGGGCGGTCAGCCGTTCGAAGCGCTCCTGCACGATGTGCTTGGGCACCTGGTCCTCCATCTCGCCCGCGGGCGTCCCGGGGCGGATGGAGTACTGGAACGTGAAGGCGGAGGAGAACCGGGAGGCCTCCACGACGGCCAGGGTGTCCTGGAAGTCCTCCTCGGTCTCCCCGGGGAAGCCGACGATGATGTCCGTGGTGACGGCGGCGTGCGGGATCCGGTCGCGGACCTTGTCCAGGATGCCGAGGAACCTCTTCGACCGGTAGGACCGGCGCATGTCCTTGAGCACCTTGTCCGAGCCGGACTGCAGGGGCATGTGCAGCTGCGGCATCACGTTCGGGGTCTCGGCCATCGCCTCGATGACGTCATCGGTGAAGGAGGCCGGGTGGGGGCTGGTGAACCGCACCCGCTCCAGGCCCTCGATCCCGCCGCAGGCCCGCAGCAGCTTCGCGAAGGCCCCCCGGTCCCCGAACTCGACGCCATAGGTGTTGACGTTCTGGCCGAGCAGGGTGACCTCCACGGCGCCGGCATCCACCAGCGCCTGCACCTCGGCGAGGATCTCCCCGGGGCGGCGGTCCTTCTCCTTGCCGCGCAGGGCGGGGACGATGCAGAAGGTGCACGTGTTGTTGCAGCCCACCGAGATGGAGACCCACCCCGAGTAGGTGGAATCCCTCTTGGTAGGCAGGGTGGACGGGAAGACCTCGAGCGACTCGAGGATCTCCAGCTCCGCCTGCTGATTGTGCCGGGACCGTTCCAGCAGCACCGGCAGGGAGCCGATGTTGTGGGTGCCGAAGACCACGTCCACCCAGGGCGCCTTCTCCAGGATGGTCTTCTGGTCCTTCTGGGCCAGGCAGCCGCCCACCGCGATCTGCATGCCCGGGTGGTTGTCCTTGACCGAGCGCAGGTTGCCCAGGTTGCCGTAGAGGCGGTTGTCCGCGTTCTCCCGGACGGCACAGGTGTTGAAGACCACGAGGTCCGGCTCCGTGGCCTCGTCTGCCGGGGAGTACCCGGCGGATTCGAGCAGACCGGAGATGCGCTCGGAGTCGTGCACGTTCATCTGGCAGCCGAAGGTGCGGACCTGGTACGTGCGGTCATCGGGGGGCAGGAGGGCAGAAGTCACCGCAGCATTCTAGTCGTCGGGCTCCAGCCCGCCCAGCACGTCCTTGACCACCCCGAGCGCCATGCCGGGTGCGTAGCCCTTGCGGGCGAGCATGCCGGCGAGCCGTCGCACGACCTTGTCCCGCTCCGCCCGGGACTCGGGGTCATCCCCGGAGGGCACCGGGCGTCCGCGGAGTTTCTTCTCCACCAGTTCGATGGCGGCGGCCCGCTCGCTGTCCTCGCTGATCGTCTCCAGGGCGTGCTCGGCGGCCTCACCGGTGACGCCCTTCTGCTGCAGCTCCCGCCGCAGCGCGCCGCGGGCCAGGCCGCGGCTGCGCTGCCGGGAGGCGACGTAGGACTCGGCGTAGGCCTCGTCGTCGACGAGCCGCACCGCCTCCATCCGGTCCAGCACCGCGGACGCCACCTCGGGCGGCACCTGACGCTCTGCCAGCTTCTCCTCGAGCTGCCGGCGGGACTTCGGCGAGGCGGTGAGCTGGCGCAACACGATGGACCGGGCCACCTCCTCGGCGGCCGGTTCCGGATCGTCCGCGAGATGCTCGGGAAGGTCCGGATCCGGCACCACGCGAAGATGGCGGCGGGTCATCGGGCCGGGGACTCCCCGGAGACGGCCCGCAGCTGAGGCTCAGCGGCCGAGTCCTCCTCGGGCGCGACGCCGATCCCGAGCTTCTCCAGGATCCTGGTCTCGATCTCGTCCGCCAGGTCCGGGTTGTCCTTCAGGAACCGACGGGCGTTCTCCTTGCCCTGGCCCAGCTGGTCGCCGTCATAGGTGAACCAGGCGCCGGACTTCTTGACGATGCCCTCCTCGACGCCCATGTCGATGAGCGAGCCCTGGCGGGAGATGCCCTCGCCGTAGATGATGTCGAACTCGGCCTGCTTGAAGGGCGGGGCCATCTTGTTCTTGACGATCTTGGCGCGCGTGCGGTTACCGACCGCGTTGCCCGCCTCCTTGAGCGTCTCGATGCGGCGCACGTCGATGCGGACCGAGGCGTAGAACTTCAGCGCCTTACCACCGGTGGTGGTCTCCGGGCTGCCGAAGAACACGCCGATCTTCTCGCGCAGCTGGTTGATGAAGATGGCCGTGGTCTTGGTCTGTGCCAGCCGGCCGGTGATCTTGCGCAGCGCCTGGGACATCAGGCGGGCCTGCAGGCCGACGTGGCTGTCACCCATCTCGCCCTCGATCTCGGCGCGGGGCACCAGGGCCGCCACGGAGTCGATGACGATGATGTCCAGCGATCCGGAGCCCACGAGCATGTCCATGATCTCCAGGGCCTGTTCTCCGGTGTCCGGCTGGGACACCAGCAGCGCGTCGGTGTCCACGCCGAGCTTCCGGGCGTACTCCGGGTCCAGCGCGTGCTCGGCGTCGATGAACGCCGCGATCCCGCCGTTGCGCTGCGCGTTGGCCACGGCGTGCAGAGCAACGGTGGTCTTACCCGAGGACTCCGGTCCGTAGATCTCCACGACGCGGCCACGCGGCAGGCCGCCGATACCGAGGGCGACGTCCAGGCCCACCGAACCGGTGGGGATCACCTCGATCGGTGCGCGCGCGTCGTCGCCCAGGCGCATCACCGACCCCTTGCCGAACTGCTTGTCGATCTGGGCCAGTGCGGCTTCCAGTGCCTTCTCGCGGTCGTTGGCTGACGCCATGATTCACCCCTGGGTCTGTGTTGGTGACGGGCGGCCGTCGGGGCCGATCCCTTGTGCTGTAGAGAAACCTATCGGCCCGCCCGGACGAGTTAACGGGACAGGACGGTCGCTGTGGATGACATACCCGGGTTCCGGCTCCGGAGAAGTCCTGTGCAGGAGACTACCGTCATTCGAACGTATTTTCGAATAGCCGTCCGGCGTGTCCACCGGTTCCCGGGAGTTCAGTCCCTGGGCGGGATGTCGCGGCCGAGCCGGCGGTCCTCGGGAACACCCTGGAGGTCGCAGACGTCGAGCCAGACGCTGCGGGGATCCCACCCGGCGTCCAAGGCCTGGTCCGCCGTGGTGTCCAGGGTGGGCAGGACCAGCGACGAGGCGATCACCCCGGCGTTGGCCGGGCCGAACTCCTCGTCCATCAGACGACGGAATTCACTCAGTCTCATGGGTTCCCTTCCGCACCGCACACGAACGTGGCCGCAGACCCCGGGGGTCTGCGGCCGCGTCGGTGGTCAGTGGCTGCCGGCCAGCTGGCCGAGATCGTCCGGGACCTCGTCCGGCAGTGCGTCGACGAGGGAGTCCCGGCGGTAGCCGGCCTCGAGGTCCGCCGGTATGTGGTCCGGGATGTGCACGCCCTCCTGAAGGGCGATGCGGTCCGACACCTCACGCAGCATGAGGGACATCGGGACGTTCAGGGCCCCGCAGATCGAGGACAGCAGCTCGGAGGAGGCCTCCTTCTGGCCGCGCTCGACCTCGGACAGGTAACCGAGGGACACGCGGGCGTGGTGCGAGACCTCACGAAGGGTGCGCCCCTGGCGCTGACGCACGTCTCGCAGCACATCTCCGATTTCCTGGCGAAGGACTGGCACGGCGTGCTCCTTGGTCTCTGGAGTGGCTGCTGGAATGTTCTCTCCGGTCGCCAGCCAACGGGTGATTCCGTTGATGGTAACCGGTTGTTTCATCATGTCTACTGGTTTCTCCTGTACGAGTTCTGGGAACGCGCACTCGCCGGTGGTGCGGCGGGCGCCGGGTCAACTGTCCTGTATAACCGGCTCGGCACCGGTTTTTGTTCCCGTGAGCACCCCGGCGACGGCGGGTTCCCAGCGGATTCACAGCCACGACCGCCGGCCCCCGGCCCCGCCGGATCCTCGTGTCCCACACTAGCGACACCCTGGCACCCCGTGACAAGGCCCCACCGGACCGGTCGTGGATCGTGACGCCATCGTCATGGTCCCGTCCCGTGGGCGCGGTGCTCGGGTCTCTCATCCTCCCGTTCCTCGAGCCTCTGGTGCAGGGCCCGTCGTTCGGCCTCCCGCAGGGAGTAGGTGGCGTTGCGGATGGCCTCGTCATCGTCGAAGCTGGACCCGATCGCGCCGGCGATGAGGCCCAGGCTGGCCGCCAGCCAGGACAGCTTGAGGTAGTGCTGGATCCCGGCCTCCACCCCCAGCGTCTCCGTGAGGTAGTGCGGCGGGACCACCACCACGGAGGCCACGAACAGCAACAGGAACAGTCCCGCGTAGATCATCAGCGCGGCGACGGCCACGGTGATGACGGTGGCCAGGTTGTCCATCGCCGCCCACCGCCGGGTGGACCAGTCGCTGCGGCGGGCCCACAGCCCGTTCGTCGCGATCAGCCAGGTCGTCATGCCGATGACGGCCAGCACCGTGACCACCGAGAGGCGGTCCACGCCCATGTCCGCGGCGAGGGTCCAGATGCTGCCGAAGAAGACGCCGTACGCACCCGCCGCGGACGCGGCGGCCGCCGAGGCGGTCATCGCGGCCGGCAGGCGCCCGGGGCGGTTGGACTGGACCATCCCGGTCAGCAGGCGCGGAACGGCCCAGGGACCGGTCGCGTACACCTGCTCGGAGGCCTCCGCGGACTCGGACGTCGTGTCGGACAGCGGCACCAGGGCGTTGAGCGCCTCCGGGTGCTCCGGATCCCGGGTCACGGTCCGGCCCTCCGGCCCGACGTCGACGGCACCCCGGTAGAGGTGCCCCACCAGGCGGGACATCGTCTCCACGACCCGCCGCTCCAGCCGGAAGACTCCGAGCACGGGCAGGAACAGGACGGCGGCGTTGTCCCGCCGTGAGATCTCGGCCACCACGGGACGCCCGTTCTCGTAGCGCGGGAGGTCCGTGATGTAGATGACCATCTCCCAGTCGTGGCGCGCGTCGACCTGCGTCGTCCAGCGGACCAGGTCCACACTGCCGTCGGCGTCGAGGGGGACGATCTCGTCCACCACGTCGATCCGCCACTCCGTGCTGTCGTCCACCCTGTGGGACAGCTCCGCCTGGAGGGCCTCGCGGATCCGGCCGGCCACGATCGCGGGCGTCCCGGGGTCGGCCATCAACCCGATCGCGGTCGTCATGCCCGTGCCTCCCGGTCCAGGCGCCGCAGCACGCTGCGCAGGGCGGCCTCGACCGTCCCGCGGCGGATACCCTCCCGGTCCCCGTCCAGGTGCAGTTCCTCGGCGGCGGGACCGGGCAGTCCGGCGATGCCCAGGTAGACGGTCCCGACGGCCCGGCCCTGGTGCGGCTCGGGCCCGGCCACCCCGGTGGGCGCCACGCCGATGTCCGCGCCCAGCCTCCGGCGGGCCCCCTCCGCCATCTGGGCGGCGACGCCGGCGTCCACGGCCCCGTGGCTGGCGAGGCGTGACGGGTCCACGCCCAGCAGTCGCTCCTTGACCTCGTTCTGGTAGGCCACGACCCCTCCCTGCAGGGTCGCGGAGGCACCGGGCACGTCCGCGATCGTCGCCGCCAGCAGTCCCGCGGTCAGGGACTCGGCGGTCGCGATCCGCAGCCCGCGCCGGATCAGCTCCGTCACGACGTCGGCCGGCAGGCTCATGGGCGTGCCCCGCCGGTCTGCGCGGACCGGCGCATCCGGACCGCCTTGAGGACGTAGTCCGCGCCGGTGACGAGCGTGACGACCAGGGCGGCACCCATCGCGGTCCAGCCGACCCAGGGGTACCAGTCCCCCAGCAGCGGGGTCAGCGGGGCGAGCATCAGCAGCAGCGCCCCGGCCTGCAGCACGGTCTTGAGCTTGCCTCCCCGCGAGGCCGGCATGACCCCGTAGCGCAGCACCACGAAGCGCATCAGGGTGATCCCCCACTCGCGCAGCAGGATCAGGATGGTGACCCACCACCACAGCTCCCCCAGCATCGAGAGCACGATGAAGGCCGCGCCCGTGAGCAGCTTGTCCGCGATGGGGTCGGCGATCTTCCCGAAGCTCGTGACCAGTCCGCGGGCCCGGGCGATGTCGCCGTCGAGCTTGTCCGTGTACATGGCCACGGCGAACACCGCGAAGGCGGCCCACCGCATGCCCGGGGAGTCCTCGCCGGCGGGGCCTCCGGCCACCAGGAACCAGACGAAGAACGGGACCAGCAGGATCCGGACCGTGGTCAGGACGTTGGGCAGGTTCCAGTTCTCGTTCATCCCTGCAGTCTACGGACCCGCCGGTTCCTTCCGCGGCTCACCGGCCGGTGAGCTGCCAGGCGTCCTCCGAGCCCTCGTCCTCCTCCTCGTCGTACCAGTCCTGGGCCGAGCGTCGCCCGGCCAGGTCCTCGGCGACGAGGTCGCGGCCGTAGCCGTCGTCCTCCGGGAGCGAGCCCCGCACCAGTTCCTGGTCGGTGGCACCGCGCACGGGCGGGCGGCCGGCCTCGTGGTCGGAGTGGACCACGTCCTCGGCATAGGCCTCGGGGGCGTCCTCGCTGGGCGCGGCCGCCGGCGGCGTGTCGCCGCGGATGGTGGCGAGCACCCCGGCCAGGTCGTCCGGCTTGACCAGCACGTCCCGGGCCTTGGACCCCTCCGAGGGGCCCACCACGCCGCGGGACTCCATGAGGTCCATGAGCCGCCCGGCCTTCGCGAACCCGACGCGCAGCTTGCGCTGGAGCATCGAGGTCGAGCCGAACTGGGTGGTGACCACGAGCTCGGTGGCCTGCAGCAGCAGGTCCAGGTCGTCACCGATGTCCTCGTCGATGACCTTCTCGACCTTCTCCGGCACCACGTCGTCCCGGTACTGGGCCTGCATCTGGCCCTTGACGTGTTCCACCACGGCGTGGATCTCGGACTCGTTGACCCAGGCGCCCTGCACGCGCATCGGCTTGGACTTGCCCATCGGCAGGAACAGGGCGTCGCCCTGACCGAGCAGCTTCTCGGCACCGGGCTGGTCCAGGACCACGCGGGAGTCGGTGACGGAGGACGTCGCGAACGCCATGCGGGAGGGCACGTTGGCCTTGATCAGGCCGGTGACCACGTCCACGGAGGGCCGCTGGGTGGCCAGCACCAGGTGGATGCCGGCGGCGCGGGCCAGCTGGGTGATGCGCACGATCGCGTCCTCGACGTCGCGGGGGGCGACCATCATCAGGTCGGCGAGCTCGTCCACGATGACCAGCAGGTACGGATACGGCTTGAGGACCCGCTTGGAGTCCGGCGGCAGGGTCACCTTGCCGGCGCGGACGGCCTTGTTGAAGTCGTCCACGTGCTTGTAGCCGAAGGCGGCGAGGTCGTCATAGCGCGTGTCCATCTCGCGCACCACCCACTGCAGCGCCTCCGCGGCCTTCTTCGGGCTCGTGATGATGGGGGTGACCAGGTGGGGCACGCCCTCATAGGCGGTGAGCTCCACGCGCTTGGGGTCCACCATGACCATGCGCACCTCGTCCGGGGTCGAGCGCATGAGGATCGAGACGATCATGGAGTTCACGAAGGAGGACTTGCCGGCACCGGTGGCGCCGGCCACCAGCATGTGCGGCATCTTCGCCAGGTTGGCCATCACGTAGCCGCCCTCGACGTCCTTGCCCACGCCCATCACCATCGGGTGGTCGGTCTTGCGTGCCGCGTTCGAGCGCAGCACGTCGCCCAGGGCGACGACCTCCTTGTCGGCGTTGGGGATCTCGATGCCGATCGCGGACTTGCCGGGGATCGGCGAGAGGATCCGCACGTCCGAGGAGGCCACCGCATAGGAGATGTTCTTGGACAGCGCCGTGACCTTCTCCACCTTGGTGCCCGGCGCGAGCTCGATCTCGTAGCGGGTCACCGTCGGCCCGCGCGAGAAGCCGGTGACCTCGGCGTCCACCTTGAACTGGGTCAGCGTCTCGGTCAGCGCGGCGACCACCTGGTCGTTGGCCTCGGTGCGCTCCTTCGGGGGCGGGCCCGCGGGCAGCATCGTGGAGTCCGGCAGCGTGTAGGTGACGTCCCCGCCCAGGTGCAGCTGCTCCGAGCGGGCGGGCATCGGCGGCAGCTCCGCGGGCCGGGAGACGGGATTCGCCGGCACGGAGGGTGCGACCACGCCGATGGGCTCGGTCGAGGGGCCGGCGTCCTCGGTCTCCTCCGGCTTCGGGATCCTGACCCCGGCCGCCTCCTTGGCGCGGGCGATGGCCAGTTCCCCGGCGGTGGGACGCCGCACGCCCGCCGGGACGGCCGGGGGCTGCTCGGCCACCTCGTCCTGCGGCCGCTCGGCCACCACATCCTGCGGCTTCTCGTCGATGACGGCGGTCTCGTAGGCCTCGGTGCTGGGGGTCCCGGCGTCGTCGAGGACCTCGGTGGGCGTCTCGTCGCGGCCGAACAGCCGGACGCCCTTGCGCTTGCCGGCCTTGCCGTCCTTGCCGGTCTTGCCGCTCTTCGCGGCCTCGCCGGCCTCGAGCTCCGTGCCGGCCGTGCGCTCCTTGCCGGCCGTACGGTCCCTGCCGGCACGGGATCCGCGGCCGGAGGGGCGGTCATGCTCGGTGAGGTAGGACTGGTCGTGTCCCCCACGCGCGCCGTCCCGGGAGCCGGGGGCACCGCCGTCGGGCTGGCCGGTGAGCCAGGCGTAGGCGTCCCGGATCCGCTGCGGGATCTGGCCCACCGGGGTGGCGGTGACGATCAGCACCCCGAACAGGGCCAGCGCCACCATCAGCGCCCACACGGGCCAGGGGGTGACGAGCGAGGCCAGCGGCGTGGTGACGAGGTAGCCGACGATGCCCCCGCCGGCCAGGAGCTCGGCGAAGGAGTCGGCGACGGTGGGCAGGCCCGCGACCAGATGCGCGATACCGGCGACGGCCACCGTCACCACCAGCAGGCCGATGGTGATCCGGCCGTTGTCCCGGTGCTCCTGGGGGGTGCGGAAGTAGCGCACGGCGACGGTCAGCAGCACCGCGGGGAAGATCAGGGCCGCCCAGCCGAGGGTGCCGGCGGCGATGTTGTGGACCACGGTCCCGTAACCGGGGGTCCCGCGCAGGCCCCACCACTCCACGGAACCGATGACCGCGGCCAGGACCACCAGGAAGAACCCGGTGCCGTCACGGCGATCCTCCGGCGCGATCCTCGCGTCGCGGCCGATCTTGCGGACCCCGGCGCCGACGGGCGTGGCCATGGCCATCCAGAATCCGCGCAGCGCACGCAACAGGACCGGCGCCTGCGGCTCTGCGTGCGCCTCGGGCACCGCGGATGCGGTGCGGTTGCGCTGGGTGGAACCGGACGAGCGCGCAGACGACTTGGCGGACTTCGGTTCCGCGCCCTTGCGGGCGGGGGACGTCGAGGACCGGCCGGACTGCGAACGCGTCGGGGAAGTACGGGTCGCCATGCAAGTACGGTACCGCCCGGCGACGGCCCCGGCCCGGACCAACACAGGCTTTCCGGGCCGGAGCGCCCGTCGCCGGGCCCGTCTAGGCCTCCAGGACCACCGGGACGATCATCGGGCGGCGTCGCAGCTTGCGGTTCACCCAGGTGCCGATGACGCGGCGCACGACCTGCTGCAACTGGTGGGTGGTGTGGTCCGCGTTGGACTGCACCGCCTCCTCGAGCGCGCGGGCGATACGCGGCTTGACGTCGTCGAACACGGCATCGTCCTCGGCCACGCCACGCGCGTGGATGTCCGGGCCCGAGACGATCGTGCCGGTCTGGCGGTTGACCACGGAGATCACCGAGATGAACCCCTCCTCGCCGAGGATGCGCCGGTCCTTGAGGTCGGCGTCGGTGATCTCGCCGATCGAGGAGCCGTCCACGTAGACGAAGCCGCACTCGACCTGGCCGCTGACGCGGGCCACCCCGTCCTTGAGGTCCACCACGGAACCGTTCTCCGTCAGCAGGACGTTCTCCCCGGGCACGCCCGTGGCCTCGGCGATCCGGCCGTTGGCGATCAGGTGCCGGGTCTCACCGTGGACCGGCATGACGTGGGTGGGCCTGACGATGTTGTAGCAGTACAGCAGCTCGCCCTGGGAGGCGTGCCCGGAGACGTGCACCTTGGCCATCCCCTTGTGGACGACCTCGGCGCCCAGTTTCATCAGGCCGTTGACCACGCGGAACACCGAGGTCTCGTTGCCGGGGATCAGCGAGGAGGCCAGCACCACCAGGTCTCCGGTGTCCAGCTGGATGCGGTGGTCACCGTTGGCCATCCGGGACAGGGCCGCCATCGGCTCGCCCTGGGAACCGGTGCACATCAGCACCACCTCGTGGTCCGGCAGCCGGTCGACCTCCTTGAGGTCCACCAGGGTCCCCTCCGGGACGTCCAGGTAGCCCAGCTTGGCGGCGATGCCCATGTTGCGCACCATGGACCGGCCGACGAAGCACACCTTGCGCCCGTGCGCGCCGGCGGCGTCCAGGACCTGCTGGATGCGGTGGACGTGGGAGGCGAAGGAGGCGACGATGATGCGCTTGTCCGCCCGCGCGAACAGTCCCTCCAGGACCGGGCCGATCTCCTTCTCCGTGGTGGTGAACCCGGGGACCTCGGCATTGGTGGAGTCGGTCAGGAACAGGTCCACGCCCTCCTCGCCGAGCCGGGCGAAGGCGCGCAGGTCGGTGATGCGCCCGTCCAGGGGCAGCTGGTCCATCTTGAAGTCACCGGTGTGCAGGATGGTGCCGGCCGGTGTCTTGAGGGCCACGGCCAGGGCGTCCGGGATGGAGTGGTTGACGGCCACGAACTCGCACTCGAAGGGACCGAGGTGCTCGGTGTCCCCCTCCCTCACGGTGAGGGTGATCGGCCGGATCCGGTGCTCCTCGAGCTTGGCCTCGATCAGGGCCAGGGTCAGCGTGGACCCGATCAGCGGGATGTCCGGCCTCATCCGCAGCAGGTACGGCACCGCGCCGATGTGGTCCTCGTGGCCGTGGGTCAGGACCACGCCGATCACGTCGTCCAGGCGGTCCCGGATGTACTCGAAGTCCGGCAGGATCACGTCCACGCCGGGCTGGGTCTCCTCCGGGAACAGCACGCCGCAGTCGACGATGAGGATCTTGCCGTCCAGCTCGAAGGTCGTCATGTTCCGGCCGACCTCCCCGATGCCGCCGAGCGGCACCACCCGGCAGGTGCCGGGCTTGAGCTGGGGCGGGGTGGACAGGCGGGGGCCTGGTGCCATGGGATTCGGTCCCTTCTAGAAGGTGAGTCCGGCCTCCGCGAGGTCGGCGCGGATGACGGTCTGCTCGTCCTCGGTGGCCGGCGTCAGCGGCAGGCGGACCGTGGCACTGGGGAGGATGCCCTGCCACTGCAGGATCGTCTTGGTGGACACGGCACCCTGGATGTGGGTCATGACCGCGCGCTGGTACGGGTCCAGTTCGAAGTGCAGGGCGCGCGCGGCCGCCAGGTCCCCGGCGGCCATCGCGTCCACGAGCCGGCGGTAGAGCCGGGGGGCCACGTGGGCGGTCACCGAGACGACACCCACGGCGCCGAGGGCCATCAGCGGCAGGGTCAGCGCGTCCTCACCCGAGTAGATGTGCAGGTCGGTGTTGGCGGCCACCAGGGTGGTGGACTGGAAGTCGCCCTTGGCGTCCTTCAGGGCCACGATGTTCGGGTGCGCGGCCAGGGCGATGATGGTGTCCGGCTCGATCGGCATGACCGAGCGGCCCGGGATGTCGTAGAGCATGACCGGCAGGTCGGTGGACGAGGCGATGGTCTCGAAGTGCGCCCGGATCCCGGCCTGGTTCGGCTTGTTGTAGTAGGGGGTGACGAGCAGCAGGCCGTCGACGCCGGCGCGCTCGGCCAGCAGGGACAGGTGCGCCGAGTGCCCCGTGTCGTTCATGCCGGTGCCGGCGATGACCTTCGCCCGGCCGCCCACGGCCTCGACGACGGCCTCGAACATCGCGATGTTCTCCTCGTCGCGCAGGGTCGAGGTCTCCCCCGTGGTGCCGGTGACGACCAGTCCGTCCGCGCCCTCGTCCACCAGGTGGGCGGCCAGCTTCTGGGCCGAGTCCAGGTCCAGGCTGCCGTCCTCCGTGAACGGCGTCACCATGGCCGGGACCAGGGTGCCGAAGGGCAGTTCGGAGCGTGCGGCAGGGGTGTCGATCATGGCGTCCAGCCTACCTGCGAGAATGTCCTGCGGTGCGTAAGTCACGCACGAGGACCTGATCACAGGAGGGGTGCATGGCGCTGCGCACGGAGGTCTCACGCCGCATCCCCGGCGTGGACGCCGCGCGGGGCATCGCCCTGCTGGGCATGATCGCGACCCACCTGATGGTGCTGGTCTCCGCCGACGGGACGGGACCGACGACGGTGGGGCTGGTGTTCGCGGGGAAGTCCTCGGCCCTGTTCGCCACCCTGGCCGGCGTCGGGCTGGCCCTGCTCACCGGTGGTGCGGGCGCCCGGCGTGCACCCCACCAGCAACCGCGCCTGGGGTGGGACCGGCGCCAGGTGGCCGTCCGCGCGGGCCTGCTGTTCGTCATCGGCCTGGCCTGCGGCTCGCTGGACACGAACGTGGCGGTCATCCTGGCCCACTACGCCCTGTTGTTCCTCGCCGCACTGCCGTTCCTGCACCTGGGGGCCCGGGCGCTGGCCGGCTGGGCCGCCGGGTGGCTCCTGCTCTCCCCCGTGGCGGCGAGCCTGCTCTCCGCGGTCATGCAGTCCGCGGTGGGCGCCACGGCGTACGTGGAGCACTGGCGCATCTGGCACACTCCCGCCCTGCCGGACCTCGTGGTCCAGCCGGGGTTGCTCGCGTGGGACCTGCTGTTCACCGGGTACTACCCCGTGCTGCAGTGGCTCGGCTACGTGCTGTTCGGGCTGTTCCTCGGACGACTGCGCCTGGAGCGCATTCGGGTGTCCGCCGCACTGGCCGCCGGCGGTGCGGCGCTGGCCGCCACGGCGTTCCTGGTCTCCCGGGGCCTGCAGTCGCTGCCGGGGGTGCTGGAGGCGATCGCCGCCGGCACCGGGGTGGGCCCGGCCCGGCTCGAGGCACAGCTGCTGACGGGCGCCGCGATCTCCACGGAGGCGATCCAGGCCCATCCGGTGTGGTTCACCCTGGCCACCCCGCACTCCGGGGCCCCGTTGGACCTGCTGCTGACCTGCGGCACCTCGGCCATGGTGCTGGGGGTCTGCCTCCTGCTGTGCACCGTGGGCCGGGGGGTGCTGGCCTACCCCCTGATGCCCCTGATCGGGGCCGGTTCGATGACCCTGACCCTGTACGTGGGTCACCTCGTGGCGCTGGACGCGTTCGGGTCCGCCACCGCCGGCTGGCCCCGGTCGGGGCTGCTCATCGCCTACTGGGTGGGCTGCCTGGTCGCCGGGACCATATGGCGCGGCTTCGGCTGGAAGGGCCCGCTGGAGTGGGGGGTCTCGACGGTCGCGTCCACCCTGGCGGGGCCCCGGCCCCAGGGGTCCTAGGGGTCCTAGGGGTAGAGCCGGATCGCGTCCCGCATGGCCCGGCGGGCCCGGGTCCGGTCGCCCGAGGCGTCATAGCCCAGGGAGAGCCGGTACCAGGAACGCCAGTCCTCCGGGGCGGCCTCGGCCTCGGCCCGGAAGACCTCGAACTGCGCGTCCGCCACGGTGCGGTCGATCCGCCCGCCGGGTGAGCGCGGCAGGTCGTCGACGGGCAGGCCGCCCTCGGCGGCGAGCGTGCGGCCCAACCGCTCCATCATGATCCCGAAGCGCAGTTCACGCCACAGCGTCCACAATCCGACGGCCACGATCCCCAGGGTGGCCACCCCGAGCACCTTGGCCACCGGCTGCGGCGCCTGCATGAAGCCGACCGCCGAGACCACGGCGAGCACGGCGAACAGCAGCATGAGGGCGACGATCGCGCCCACACCGATCTTGGTCTTCATCAGGTCCCGTCAGTCCAGGTCGAGGTAGCCGTCGAGGCCGTAGGTCAGTCCCGGCCGCGAGGCCACGGTGCGCAGCCCCAGCAGCACCCCGGGCATGTACGCACCGCGGTCGAAGGCGTCGTGGCGGACGACCAGCTGCTCGCCCGGCCCGCCCAGGAGCACCTCCTGGTGGGCCTCCAGCCCGCGCAGCCGCACGGAGTGCACCCGGACGCCGTCCACGAGGGCCCCGCGCGCTCCGTCCGGATCATGGGTGGTGGCGTCCGGGGAGGGCCCGACACCGGCCGCGGCCCGGGACTCGGCGATCAGTCCCGCCGTGCGCACGGCCGTGCCCGAGGGGGCGTCCACCTTGGCCGGGTGGTGCATCTCGATGAGCTCCACCGAGGGGAAGTACTTGGCGGCCTTGGCCGCGAAGGCGCTGGCCAGGACCGAGCCGAGGGCGAAGTTGGGGGCGATGAGGACCCCGACCCCGGGGTGTCCCGCGAGCTGCCCGGCCAGCACCGCCCGCCGTTCACCGGACCAGCCGGAGGTCCCGACGACGGTGTGCAGGCCGTTCTCCACGGCGAAGGCCACGTGATCGGGCGATGCGTCCGGGACCGAGAGGTCCAGGACGTGGGTGGCGCCGGCCTCGAGCACGGACTCCATCCGGTCCTTCGAGCCGAGCCGGGCGACGAGTTCCAGGTCTGCGGCGTCGTCGACCGCCTCGACGGCGTAGTGGCCCATCTTCCCTGAGGCGCCCAGGATGGCGACGCGGATCGAGTCTTGAGTCATGGACTCCAGTCTATGGCGCTACACCGCGGCCGCCGACGCCGCCTGCCGCTCATCGACCCTGCCGCCGTTGCGGACGGTGAAGGTCAGCGCCAGTGCCACGAGCGCGAAGGTGGCCAGCAGCATCAGCCCCACGAAGTAGCTGTTGTGCTCCTCGTTGTAGGTGGCTCCCATCACCAGCGGCGGGAAGTACCCGCCCAGCCCGCCGGCCGCGGCGATGATGCCGCCGATCGTCCCGACGTCACGCGGGTCCGCGGCGCGGCCGACCCAGCCGAACACGCCGCCGGTGCCCAGTCCCAGGAACAGGGCCATGAGCAGGAAGACGGGTCCGTAGACGCGTTCGGCGCCGGGCTGCAGGGCCACGATGACCGCCATGACCGCGGCCCCGGCGAACGAGGTCAGCGTGACGGCCCGCGGGCCGAGCCGGTCGGCGAGGGTGCCACCGACCGGCCGGGCGACCACGGCGGCCAGGGCGAAGCCGGCGGTGCGCCAGCCGGCCTCGGTGGCGGCGTAGTCGTAGATGTTGCCCAGGTAGGTGGGCAGGTAGTTGGAGAAGGCCACGAAGGCACCGAAGACCACGCCGTAGAGGAAGCAGAGCTGCCAGGTGACCAGCTGGGAGAAGGCCCGCCGGAGCTTGGGCAGCGCCGGGGTGGGCGTGGTGCCGGCCCGGGCGGGAGACTCCCGCAGCAGCAGGGCGCAGAGCACCGCGACCACCGCGACGATGACGGCCACGAGGACGTGGGTGGTCAGGTAGCCGATCCCGGCCACCAGTTGCGGGGTGGCGAAGGCGGAGACCGCGGTGCCGACCATGCCCGCCCCGAAGATGCCGGTGGCGAAGCCCTTGCGGTGCGGCGGATACCAGGCGGAGACGAAGGGGATGCCGATCGCGAAGACCGCTCCGGCGATGCCGAGGAAGAACGCCACGACCAGCAGCGGGACGTAGGCACCCAGCGACCCGACCAGGCCGGTGACCAGCACCAGTGGTGCCGTGAGGCCGAGCAGCACGGTGAACATGAGGCGCCCGCCGTAGCGGTCCGTCAGCACCCCGACCGGAACGCGGGCGACCGCGCCGACGAGGATCGGCATGGCCACCAGGACCGCGGTCTGGGTCGGGGCCAGGCCCATCTGCTCGGTGTAGCGGGCGGACAGCGGGCCGATCATCGTCCAGGCCCAGAACCCGACGGTGGAGGCCAGCGTGGCCAGCCACAGGTTCAGGGTCTGGCCCCGCAGGTCGGCGTCGCGGGCGGCGGGTGCGGTGGCGCTCATGGTCTGGCTCCTGGTTCCTGGTCCTGGTTCCTGGTCCTGGCGGCGGGTCCTAGCGGCGGGTCCGGGTACGCTCGCGGTCCGGGGTTCCCACGGGGTCCCAGCCGCGGCGGACGGGGACCGTCCCGCGGCCGGGCCGGCGGCTGTCCCGGGAGCGGTAGACGATGTAGGGACGGAACAGGTAGTGCAGCGGGGCGGTGAAGGCGTGCACCAGCCGGGTGAACGGCCAGACCGCGAACAGGGCGAACGCCCACAGCACGTGGACCTTGAAGCCCAGGGAGGCGGCGGCCATCGCGGCCACGTCCGGCTGCAGGATCCAGATGGAGCGGAACCACGGGGACACGGTGCTGCGGTAGTCCGTCACCGAGTGGTCGAACACGGAGATCGCGGTGACGGCCAGTCCCGCCAGGATCGCCCCCACCAGCAGCACGTACATGAACTTGTCGTTCTTGGTGGTGGCCATGAAGACGGGTCCCGTGGTGCGGCGGCGGTAGACGAGCAGCACGATCCCCACGAGGGTGCCGATGCCGGCGATCGAGCCGATGCCCAGGGCCATCACGTGGTACATGTCCTCCGTGACCCCCAGCGCGTCCGTCCAGGCCCGCGGGATCACCAGTCCCACGATGTGGCCGACCAGCACGGCCAGGATGCCGAAGTGGAACAGCGGGGACGCCCAGCGCAGCAGCCGCGACTCGTACAGCTGGGAGGACCGGGTGGTCCAGCCGAACTGGTCGTAGCGGTAGCGCCAGACGGTGCCCCCGATGAAGAAGGCCAGGACGATGTAGGGCAGCACGCCCCAGAGCAGTACGTCCCAGATGCCGACGGGGGCCTCAGCGCCGTCCATGTCCTGATCCTTCCGAGGTGGGGGTGAAGGGGAGCAACCGCGGGTCGGAGGCGTCCAGCCCGACCGTCTCGGCGGGCGGGCCGTACCCGGCCATGGCCTGCACGGCGCTCTTGTCCGCGGGCGAGGGGCCGGGCAGGGTGGAGCAGACCAGGGCGACGATCCCCTGCTGGGGCAGCGCGTCGTCCCGCAGGGCCAGGCGCAGCAGTTCCAGGGAGGGCCGGTAGCGCTGGAGCAGCTCGTAGCCGGCGTCCGGACTCACCCGGGCGGCGAACTCGAGCACCAGCGGGAGGTAGTCCGGCAGCTCGGCGTCGTCCGGTGCGCAGCCGTGGGAACGGTAGACCTCCTTGAACGCGGCCAGCGCCTCGCCCCGGCGGCGCGTGTCCCCGTCCGTCCAGTAGGTCAGGTGCAGGCTGTGCCGCCGGGACAGGTCGTACTCCCGGACGTAGTCGGACTGGACCTCGTGCAGGGGCCGGGCGGTGAGCCAGTCGACCAGTGGCTGGGTCAGGGCCGGTTCCACGCCGACCTCGGCGAGCGCCGCGCGCACCGGCTCGATCCGCTCCAGCAGCTCCTCGTCCGGATAGGACAGCAGCACCGCCGCCGCCTGCCGCACGACCGCGCTGCGGACCGGGTCGGGGTCCGTGAAGTCCTCCGGGTCCAGGCTGCCCCTCCCGGGCTTGCCCAGCAGCCGCTCCAGGAGCCTCATGCCGTCTCACCGCTTCGGGTGGTGGTGCCGTCGGCCGGACCGGGCGGTTCCTCCACCTGGCCCACGTCCTCGGCCGTGCGGTGCGGGAACAGGCCCTCGGGCGTGCCGTGGCCGTCCCAGTTGAGCAGGTTCACGCGGCCGGCCAGCTGGGTGTTGCCGGTCGGGTCGTCGGCGGTCTGCCGGGCCTGCAGGGCCATGAACGTCTCCTGGGCCACCGGGACCGGCCGCCCGGAGGCCTCCCCGAACCCGCCCATCTGGCCCATGCCGGGGCCACCGTCCACGTCCAGCGAGCAGCCCAGCTCCTCGAGGTTGTGGGCGTCCTCCACGTGGGCCGAGGGGATGACGTAGCGCTCGCCGTACTTGGCGATCGCCATCAGCCGGTACATCTCCTGGACCTGGGCCCCGGTCATGCCGACGGCCCGGGCGATGGACTCGTCCGCCTCCCGGCCCAGGGTGATGTCGCGCATGTAGGAGCGCATGGCGGCGAGCCTGCGCAGCACGTCCGTGACCAGCCGGGTGTCACCGGCGGTGAACAGCTCGGCCAGGTACTCCACCGGGATCCGCAGCGACTCGATGGCCCCGAACAGGTTCTCGGCGTCCTCGCCGTCGTGGCCCTGGTCCTTGAGCAGGTCGACCACCGGGGACAGCGGCGGGACGTACCAGACCATCGGCATGGTCCGGTACTCCGGATGCAGCGGCAGGGCCACCCGCATCTCCTTGGCCAGCTTGTACACCGGCGAGCGCCGGGCCGCGTCGAGCCAGTCCTCGGGGATGCCCTCGGCCCGCGCCGCCTCGATCACGACCGGGTCGTGCGGGTCCATCATGAGGTCGAGCTGGGCCTCGTACAGGTCCTGCTCGTCCGGGACCGAGGCGGCCTCGGTGACCCGGTCGGCGTCGTACAGGAAGATGCCGATGTACCGCAGCCGGCCCACGCAGGTCTCCGCGCACACCGTGGGGATGCCCACCTCCACGCGGGGGTAGCAGAACGTGCACTTCTCGGCCTTGCCGGACTTGTGGTTGTAGTAGATCTTCTTGTACGGGCAGCCGGTCACGCACTGGCGCCAACCGCGGCAGCGGTCCTGGTCCACCAGCACGATTCCGTCCTCGGCGCGCTTGTAGATGGCCCCGGAGGGACAGGAGGCCATGCAGGAGGGGTTCAGGCAGTGCTCGCAGATCCGCGGCAGGTAGAACATGAAGGTCTGCTCGAACTCGAACCTGACCTTGTCCTCCGACTCCCTCCGGACCTTCTCCACGATCGGGTCCAGGTGGCCGGACCCGGCGGTGCCACCCAGGTTGTCGTCCCAGTTCGCCGACCAGGAGATCCTGGTGTCCTTCCCCGTGATCAGTGACTTGGGTCTGGCCACCGGGAAGTCGTCCCCGGCCGGGGCGTTGATGAGGTTCTCGTAGTCGTAGGTCCACGGCTCGTAGTAGTCCTTGAGCTCGGGCTGCACCGGCGAGGCGAAGATCCCGAACATCTTGGCCAGGCGACCCCCGGACTTGAGCCTGAGGTTCCCCCGCCGGTTCAGCTCCCAGCCGCCCCGCCACTTCTCCTGGTCCTCGTACCGGCGCGGATAGCCCTGACCGGGGCGGGTCTCCACGTTGTTGAACCACACGTACTCGGTGCCGGCACGGTTGGTCCAGGCCTGCTTGCACGTCACGGAGCAGGTGTGGCAGCCGATGCATTTGTCCAGTGCCATCACCATGGCGGTCTGGGCCATGATCCTCATCAGTACTGCACCTCCTGGGAGCGCTTGCGGACCACCGAGATGATGTCCCGCTGGTTGCCGGTGGGGCCGAGGTAGTTGAACGCCCAGGACAGGTGCGCGTAGCCGCCGATCATGTGCGTGGGCTTGACCAGGATCCTGGTCACCGAGTTGTGGATGCCCCCGCGCCGTCCCGTGGCCTCGGACTTCGGCACGTCGATGGTGCGTTCCTGGGCGTGGTGGACGTACACGACTCCCTCGGGCATCCGGTGGGAGACGATCGCCCGGCCCACGAACACCCCGTTGTTGTTGACGCACTCCACCCAGTCGTTGTCCGTCACCTCGATGAGCGCGGCGTCCTGGGCGCTCATCCACACGGAGGTGCCGCCGCGGGAGAGCGAGAGCATGAACAGGTTGTCCTGGTACTCCGAGTGGATGGACCACTTGTTGTGCGGGGTCAGGTAGCGCAGCGAGATCGACAGCTCCCCGCGCTCGCCCAGCTTCGGCTCGCCGAACAGGCGGTGCATGTCCAGCGGCGGCCGGTACAGCGGCAGCATCTCCCCCATGTCCTTCATCCAGTCGTGGTCCAGGAAGAAGTGCATGCGCCCGGTCAGGGTGTGGAAGGGCTTGAGGCGCTCGATGTTGACCGTGAACGGGGCGTACCGCCGCCCACCCGTCTCCGAACCGGACCACTCCGGGGAGGTGATCACGGGCACCGGCGCGGCCTGGGTGTCCGCGAAGGTGATCCGCTTCTCCTGGCTGCCGGCGGCCAGGTCCGCCAGCGGCACCCCGGTGCGCTTCTCCAGGGTCTCGAATCCCTGCACGGCCAGTTCCCCGTTGGTGGTCCCGGAGAACATCAGGATGGCCTCGGCCATCCGCGCGTCGGTGTCCACGGCCGGGCGGCCGGCGGCGGCACCGGAGTCGAACACCCCGTGCAGCCGGCCGAGCAGCTCGACCTGCTCGGTGACGTCGTACGTGATGTGCTTGGTCGTGAAGCCCAGCGTCTCCGCCAGCGGCCCGACGGCGGTGAATTTGTCCCCGATGGCCGTGTAGTCCCGCTCCACGATCTTCAGGTTCGGCAGGTTCCTCCCGGGCACGGCCGGCAGGTCGGTGCCCTTCCACTCCGGGACGATGCCCCCGGGCTGGGCGATCTCGCCCGGGGTGTCGTGCGTCAGTGCCGTGGCGACGACGTCCCGGCGCACCCCCAGGTGGGTCCTGGACTGGCGCGAGATCTCCTCGGCGAGCAGCCGGAACAGGTCGTAGTCGGTCTTGGCCTCCCACGGCGGGGTGATCGCGGGGGTGAAGGCGTGCACGTAGGGGTGCATGTCCGTGGAGGACAGGTCGTGCTTCTCGTACCAGGTGGCGGCCGGGAACACCACGTCCGAGAGCAGCGTGGAACTGGTCATCCGGAAGTCCGCGGAGACCAGCAGGTCCAGCTTCCCCTCGGGGGCCTCCTCGTGCCAGCGGACGTCGCGCGGCCGGGACTCGCCGTGGTCCCCGCCCAGCACGTTGTGGTGGGTGCCCAGCAGGTGCTTGAGGAAGTACTCCTCCCCCTTGGCCGAGGACCCGAGGAGGTTCGAGCGCCACAGCACCAGGGTGCGCGGCCAGTTGGCCTCGGCGTCCGGGTCCTCCACCGCCATCTGCAGGGACTCGTCCTTGAGCCGGGCGGCGATCCACTCGGCCTCGGTGGCGGCCTCGCCGTTCCCGACGGCGGCCGCGGCCCGGTCCGCGACGTCCAGCGGGTTCTGGGTGAACTGCGGGTAGAACGGCATCCAGCCCAGGCGGGTGGACTGGGCTATCACGTCCGCGGTGTGCTTGCCCGTCAGGTGGCCCTCGGCCAGCGGGGACTGCAGTGAGTCCGTGGAGTAGCCGTCCGAGCGGAACTGGTCCGTGTGCATGTACCAGAAGGCGGTGCCGATCATGAACCGCGGCGGGCGGGTCCAGTCCGAGGCGGCCGCCATGGCGGCCCAGCCGGTGATGGGCCGGGCCTTCTCCTGGCCGACGTAGTGCGCCCAGCCGCCGCCGTTGCGGCCCTGGCAGCCGCACAGCATCAGCAGCGCCAGGATGGCGCGGTACGTGGCGTCCCCGTGGTACCACTGGCAGATGCCGGCGCCGAGGATGATCATGGACCGCCCGCCGGAGTCCTCGGCGTTCTTGGCGAACTCGCGGGCGGTGCGGATGGCGGCCTCGGCGGGCACCGAGGTGATGTCCTCCTGCCAGGCCGGGGTGTAGGGCGTGTGGGGGTCGTCGTAGCCGCCGGCCCACTGGCCCGGCAGGCCGGCGCGGCCGACACCGTACTGGGCGAGCATCAGGTCGAACACCGTGGTGACCTTCCTCCCGGCCACCTCGGTGACCGGGACCCCCCGGCGGATCACCGACCCGGAGCCGTCCGCGGCGGTGAAGGCGGGCAGGTCCACCACGGAGGCGCCGCCGTCGTACCCCGCGGTGTCCGCCACCGACAACGAGGGCCGCACGCCCTGCAGGTCCAGGTTCCAGCGCCCCTCGTCCCGCTCGTTGTACCGGAAGCCCACGGAGCCCTGCGGCACCACCGGGGTGCCGGCATCCCGGTCCATCAGCACCGTCTTGAAGTGCGGGTCCGCCGCGTCGGCCTCGGCCCCGCCGAGGTCGGCGGCCGTGAGGAACTTGCCGGGCACCACGGTGCCGTCCGCGCGCTCGTCGAGGGTGACGAGGAAGGGCAGGTCCGTGTACTGCAGCACGTAGTCCTCGAAGAACGGCACGCGGCGGTCCACGAAGTTCTCGCGGAGCACCACGTGCCCCATGGACATCGCCAGGGCGGCGTCCGTGCCGGCCTGGGCCGGCAGCCACTCGTCCGCGAACTTGGTGTTGTCCGCGTAGTCCGGGCTGACGGAGACGACCTTGGTGCCGCGGTAGCGCACCTCCGCCATCCAGTGGGCGTCCGGGGTGCGGGTGACGGGGACGTTGGAGCCCCACATCATCAGGTAGGTGGCGTCCCACCAGTCACCGGACTCGGGCACGTCGGTCTGGTCGCCGAACACCTGGGGGCTGGCCACCGGGAGGTCCGCGTACCAGTCGTAGAAGCTGTTCATCACCCCGCCGATGAGGTTGATGAACCGCGCGCCGGCGGCGTGGGAGACCATGGACATGGCCGGGATGGGCGAGAAGCCGGTGCAGCGGTCCGGGCCGTAGGTCCTGATGGTGTGCACGTGGGCGGCCGCGGAGAGCTCGATCGCCTCCTGCCAGCTGGCCCGCACGAGACCGCCCTTGCCGCGGGCCCGCTGGTAGGTGCGGCGCCGGTCCGGGTCCTCGACGATGGACCGCCAGGCCGTCACCGGATCGCCCCCGGTGGCCTTCTTGGCGTCACGGTACATCTGCAGCAGCGTGCCGCGGACGTAGGGGTAGCGCACGCGGGTGGGCGAGTACGTGTACCAGGAGAACGCGGCGCCGCGGGGACAGCCGCGCGGCTCGTACTCGGGGCTGTCCGGGCCGACCGAGGGGTAGTCTGTCTCCTGGGCCTCCCACGTGATGATCCCGTCCTTGACGTACACCTTCCAGGAACAGGACCCGGTGCAGTTCACCCCGTGGGTGGAGCGGACCACCTTGTCGTGACTCCACCGGTTCCGGTAGAACGCGTCACCGTCCCGGCCCCCCTCCCGGAAGACCGCTCGGCCGTCCTCCGTCTCGTCCCACCGGGTGAAGAACCGACCGATGCTGAGCAGTGCCTGAGTTGCCGGACCATCCATTCCGGGCTTGACCGGGGTCACCATGGGGCCACTGTAAGCATGACGAGGCCCCCAGCGGCAGACCCCAGTCATGGGATCGGCCTCCGGAGGCCTCGTGAGGGGCGATGGTCCACCGGTCGGTCACCTGACCGGGTCGTACAGCCCGGTCAGGCCCGTGCGCGTGCCCTCATCGCGCCCGGTCGTGGTCCGCGGGTCCGGGCCCGGCGTCGCCCTCCCGGATGCGCTCCGGGTTGAGCGAGCGGCCGGTGTGCGTGCGGGAGGAGCCGACGACGTTCCCGGACTTCCAGTCCGCCCAGCCCGGACGATCGACCATGAAGTCCTCGATCTCGGCGGCGGAGGCCACGAGCTTCGGGTCGTGCTTGAGGTAGTGACGGGTCTCCCGGGCGATCAGGCCGGACAGGATGAGCAGGCCGATGAGGTTCGGCAGGGCCATCAGGCCGTTCATGATGTCGGAGAAGTTCCAGACGACCGCCAGCGGCACGGTGCAGCCGATGAAGACCACGAGCGAGAACACGACGCGGTACGGCATCACCAGCCGCTGGCCGAAGAGGCGCTCGACGTTGCGCTCGCCGTAGTAGGACCAACCCAGGATGGTGGAGAAGGCGAACATCACCAGGCCGAGGGTGACGATCCAGTGGCCCCACTGGCCCGGCAGGCCGGTGGAGAACGCCTCGCCGGTCATCAGGGCCGCGGAGACCTGTTCGCCGGTCTCCTCGTCGACGCGGTTCCAGGCGCCGGTGGTGATGATGACCAGGCCCGTGCAGCTCACGACGATGATGGTGTCGATGAACGTCTGGGTCATCGAGACCAGGCCCTGGCGGACCGGGTGCGTGGTCTGCGCGGCAGCGGCCGCGATCGCGGCAGAGCCCATGCCGGACTCGTTCGAGAACATGCCGCGGGCCACACCGTACTGGATCGCGATGATCAGGATCGATCCGGTGAACCCGCCGACGGCGGCGGTGCCGGTGAAGGCATCGGTGAAGATCAGGGCGAGGGCGGCCGGGATGTCCACGACGTTGGCGATGAGGATGTACAGCGACGCCGCCACGTAGAAGACGATCATGACCGGCACGAACCCGGCGGTGACCCGGCCGATGGACTTGATGCCGCCCACCAGCACGAGCAGGGTCATCACGGTCAGGATGATGCCGGTGATCCAGGGCAGCAGGCCGAAGGACTCCTCGACGTTGGCCGCGATGGAGTTGGCCTGGGTCATGTTGCCGATGCCGAAGGAGGCCAGGAAGGCGAAGACGGCGAAGGACAGCGCCAGGATCTTCCCGAGCGGGCCCTTGATGGCCTTCTGCAGGTAGTACTGCGGCCCGCCGGACTTGTCCCCGGCCTCGTCGGTGGTCCGGAACCGGACGGCCAGATAGGCCTCCGAGTACTTCGAGGCCATGCCCACCAGGCCGGTCACCCACATCCAGAACAGGGCGCCCGGCCCGCCGATGCCGATGGCGGTGGCCACGCCGACGATGTTGCCGGTGCCCACGGTGGCCGCCAGGGCGGTGGTGAGGGCCTGGAACTGCGAGATGTCACCCTCCTCGGAGTCATCCCGGCGCCGGATGATCCCGAGGTTCAGAGCGGGGAAGAGCTTGTGGAATTGCAGGAACCCCAGCCGGATGGTCAGGTACAGGCCCGTGCCGAGCAGCAGCGGGATGAGAAAGAAGGGCCCCCAGACGAAGGACCCGATGTCTCCCAGGACTTTTTCCAGTTGTTCCATGACGATGGACCGGTCTTTCTCTCACAGGGTGCGATGCCCGTCCCCCACGGGCCTGAACCGGCCACCGCAGCGGCCGGAACGTCCAGAATGTGTCATGCACCACGGCCAGTCAAGCGACGTGCCGACGAATGCGGGAACCTGAACATGATGGACATGTTCAACCGTTCCGTCAGGAGTCGCGGGGCCCGTCCGGCCCGACCACGATCGTGGCCCGCGGCGACTCCGCCAGGCGCCGGGCCACCGCGCGAACCTGCTCGGACGTGACCTGGCGCCACCGGTCCAGGGCGCCGTCCAGGTCCACGAACTCACCGGTCACGAGCTCTGCGCGTCCCAGCCGGGACATCCGGGACCCGGTGTCCTCCAGGCCCAGGACCGTGCCCCCGGACAGCTGTCCGCGGGCGCGGTCGAGCTCCTCGTCGGTGATGCCGTGCTCGGCCAGGCGTTCCAGTTCCCGCACCATCAGCCCGGCCACGGAGTCCGCCCGGGCCGGGGAGCAGCCGGCGTACAGCCCGAAGTAGCCCACGTCCGAGTAGGAGGCCGAGAACGAGTACGTGTTGTAGGCCAGTCCGCGCTTCTCCCGGACCTCCTGGAACAGCCGGGAGCTCATGCCGCCGCCCAGGGCCGAGTTCATCACGGCCAGGGCGAACCGGTCCGGATCCAGGGTGTGCACGGAGCGGCCTCCGACGAGGACCGAGGCCTGCTCCACCGGGCGTGCCACCCGGTGCACGCCCTCGGTGATCCCGGCCCCGGTGTAGACGTGGCTGCGCCGCGGGGCCGGTGCGGCGCCCTCGGGCAGGTCCCAGCCGGAGCGCTGCAGGGCCTGCAGGACCAGCCGGCACACCTCCTCGTGGTCCAGCCCCCCGGCCGCGGTCACCACCAGCTCGTCCGGCCGGTACCACTGCCGGTAGTGGTCCACCACGCGGTCGCGGGAGATCACCCGGATGGCGTCCGGGGTGCCACCGATCGGGCGGCCGAGCGGGTGCCCGTCCAGCAGCCTGATGGCCAGCTCCTCGTGGGCTGTGTCGACGGGGTCGTCGGCGTCCATGGCGAGTTCCTCGAGGATGACGCCCCGCTCGGTCTCCAGTTCCACCGGGTCGATCAGCGCCGAGGTCACCATGTCGGTGATGACCTCGATGGCCATCGGCAGGTCGGTGTCCAGCACCCGTGCGTGGTAGCAGGTGGACTCCTTCGCGGTCGAGGCGTTGGACTCCCCGCCCACGCGGTCGAACGCGGTGGCGATGTCCATCGCGGACCGGTGCGGGGTGCCCTTGAAGAGCAGGTGCTCCAGGAAGTGCGTCGAGCCGAAGCCCCCCTCGGCCTCGTCGCGCGATCCCACGGCGATCCAGAAGCCGATCGTCACCGACCGCTGCTCCGGCATCGACTCCGTGAGCACCCGGACGCCCCCGGGCAGCACGGACCGGCGCACCACGGAGCCGTGCCCGGCGTCCTGGATGGTGCCGGTGAAGTCTGCGGGGATCGGGATGGTGGGAGTCATGTGCCTGAAACTACCAGCGCGCGCCCACGGTTCCGGCCACCGCGCCTGCTCCCGGGTACGCGACAGGCCGGTGGGCCGCACTCTCGTGCGGCCCACCGGCCTGTCAGGACGCGTTCACCCCTCCTCCCGCGGTCCCCGCCCCAGGCGCGGCACCGGCCGGAGCCGGGCTGCGCCGTCGTCGGGACGTCCGGGAGGACCGGCGGGAGGGAGCGTCAGCCCTCCTGGTCCGCGCCCTCGGACTCCTCGGAACCGGACCCGCCCTCGGACGAGGCGCCGTCCTCGACCACGGGGGCCAGGGAGAGCTTGCCGCGGTCGTCGATCTTGGTGATCTCCACCTGGATCTTCTGGCCGACCTCGACGACGTCCTCGACGTCCTCGACGCGCTTGCCCTCGTTGATCTTGCGCAGCTCGGAGATGTGCAGCAGCCCGTCCTTGCCCGGGGTCAGGGACACGAAGGCGCCGAAGGTGGTCAGCTTCACCACGGTGCCGAGGTAGCGCTCACCAACCTCGGGGACCTGCGGGTTGGCGATGGCGTTGACCGCCGACCGGGCGGCCTCGGCCTGCGAGCCCTCGGTGGCGCCGATCAGCACGGTGCCGTCGTCCTCGATGGAGATGTCCGCGCCGGTGTCGTCCTGGATCTGGTTGATCATGGCGCCCTTGGGGCCGATGACCGCACCGATCTTGTCCACCGGGATCTTGATGGCGATGATCCGCGGCGCGTACTGGCTCATCTCGTCCGGTGCGTCGATCGCGGCGTTCAGGACGCCCAGGATGTGCAGCCGGGCCTCACGGGCCTGGGTCAGGGCGGCCGCCAGCACGGAGGCCGGGATGCCGTCCAGCTTGGTGTCCAGCTGGATCGCGGTGACGAACTCGGAGGTGCCGGCCACCTTGAAATCCATGTCACCGAAGGCATCCTCGGCGCCGAGGATGTCGGTCAGGGCCGCGTACCGCGTCTGGCCGTCCACGGTGTCCGAGACGAGGCCCATGGCGATGCCGGCCACGGGGGCCTTCAGCGGCACGCCGGCGTTGAGCATCGACAGGGTCGAGGCGCAGACCGAGCCCATGGAGGTGGAGCCGTTGGAGCTCAGGGCCTCGGAGACCTGGCGGATGGCGTAGGGGAACTCCTCGCGGGAGGGCAGCACGGGCACGATGGCCCGCTCGGCCAGTGCGCCGTGGCCGATCTCGCGGCGCTTCGGGGAACCCACGCGGCCGGTCTCGCCGGTGGAGTACGGCGGGAAGTTGTAGTGGTGGATGTAGCGCTTGGAGGTCTCCGGGGCCAGCGAGTCGATCTGCTGTTCCATCTTGAGCATGTTCAGCGTGGTGACACCCATGATCTGGGTCTCCCCGCGCTCGAAGATGGCGGAGCCGTGCACGCGCGGCAGGACCTCGACCTCGGCGGTCAGCTTGCGGATGTCCGTCAGGCCACGGCCGTCGATGCGGACCTGGTCCTTGAGGATGCGCTGGCGCACGACCTGCTTGGTGACGGCACCGTAGGCCTTGGCGACCTCCTGGCGGCGCTCGGCGAAGGCCGCGCCCTCACCGGTCAGTGCCTCGATGACCTCGAGGTGGTAGGCGTCGGAGGCGTTCTGGCGCTCCTGCTTGTCACCGATCGAGTAGATCTCGGTCAGCCGGGCGGCGGCGAACTCCTCCACCGCGGCGTAGGCGTCGTCCTCGTAGTCCTTGAAGACGGGGACGTCCACCGGGGCCTTGGCCGCGCGGGCGGCCAGGTCGGCCTGGGCCTCGCACAGGGCCTTGATGAACGGCTTGGCGGCCTCGAGGCCCTCGGCCACGATCTCCTCGGTGGGGGCGGTGGCGCCCTGGTCCTTGACCAGGCTCCAGACGCCGGGGGTGGCCTCTGCCTCGACCATCATCACGGCGATGTCGTCACCGGCCACGCGGCCGGCCACGGCCATGTTGAACACGGCGTTCTCCAGCTGCGAGTGCTTCGGGAAGGCGACCCACTGGCGGTTGCCGGCGCCGTCGTCGATCAGGGCGACGCGCACGCCGCCGATCGGGCCGGAGAACGGCAGGCCCGAGAGCTGGGTGGACATGGACGCGGCGTTGATGGCCACGGTGTCGTAGATCTCGTCCGGGGCGATCGAGGTGACGGTCACGACGACCTGCACCTCGTTGCGGATGCCCTTGGTGAAGGCCGGGCGCAGCGGACGGTCGATCAGGCGGCAGGTGAGGATGGCGTCCGTGGTCGGACGGCCCTCACGCCGGAAGAACGAGCCGGGGATGCGGCCGGCGGCGTACATCCGCTCCTCCACGTCCACGGTGAGCGGGAAGAAGTCGAAGCCCTCGCGCGGGGACTTGCCGACGGTGGTGGCGGACAGCATCGACGTCTCCTCGTCGATGTAGACCATGGCCGCACCGGCGGCCTGCTGGGCCAGGCGGCCCGTCTCGAAGCGCACGACGCGCTGGCCGTAGGAGCCGTTGTCGATGACGGCTTCGGCGAACTGGATCTCGGGACCCTCCATGGGTGGGTGTCCTTTCGTAGCGGCCCGCCGCGTCACCACCCGGTCTTCGATCGAAGCCCCCGGACGCTTGGGTTCCGGAGGCCACTGTCGAGGACCGCGAACGGCGACTCGTGAGCGGGCATGGATAGAGATGGTGGGAGCCGTGCGCTCGGCGCGGTCCCCCGGATAAGACTAGAGGCGGCGACCCGCTGGGGGGAAACCCCCACGCGGACCGCCGCCCCTACGTCACGTCACTTACGCAGGCCCAGACGCTCGATCAGGGCGCGGTAGCGCGCGATGTCGGTCTTCTCGAGGTAGCCGAGCATGCGACGACGGCGACCGACCAGGGCCATCAGGCCGCGGCGGGTGTGGTGGTCGTGCTTGTGCGACTTCAGGTGCTCCGTCAGGTCCTTGATGCGCCGGGACAGCACGGCGATCTGGACCTCGGGGGAACCGGTGTCACCCTCGTGGGTGGCGTATTCCTTGATGATGGACGTCTTGACGGCGGGGTCGAGTGCCACGCGAACTCCTCATGAGTTGTGCCGCGATCAGAGAGGACGGTCCCGCCACCGCGGACTGCAGCGGGCGCCAGCCGTCCATCCTAGCAGAGGGGCCGGACCTCGCAACGCCACGCGCTCGTGACGTACGGCAGCTCCAGCAGCTCCCCGGGCGCGTGTCCCAGGTGCTCGAGGAGGTACCAGTCCAGGTTGGCGCGCATCCGGTCACGCACGGCGTCCGTGGCGCGCAGGTGGTAGGACCGGGTGGCCATCAGGTCGTGGAGCCCCTCCGGGGTGATCGGCTGGGTCCAGTGCCACCACCGGCCCTCGGGTGCCGTGAACCGCTCCCCCACGGCCGGAGGCTGCCGCGGCGGGTGCACGTCACCGGCGTGCATGATCCGGCTGAGCCGGTGGACCCAGGGCACCGAGGTGTCCAGCTGGTTGGAGACGATGCCCAGCACGCCGCGCCCGAGCAGCCGTGCGGCCTCCCCGGCCCCGGCCTCGGGATCGATCCAGTGCCAGGCCTGGGCGGCGGTCACCACGTCCGCGCAGCCGTCCGGCAGCCCGGTCCGCTCGCCCTCGGCCTGCACGGTGCGCACGCGGGGCAGTGCGGCCCGCAGGACCTCGAGCATCGCCGCGGAGGGATCGACGGCGCTCACCTCCAGTCCGTGGGCGTCCAGCAGGGCGGTGAACAGTCCCGTGCCGGCCCCGAGGTCCACGGCGGTCCGGGCGCCGGCGGGGACCAGGAAGTCCACCACGCCGGCCGGATAGGACGGCCGGATCGCGTCGTAGCGCCGGCCGGTGGCGAGGAACGCCTCGCCCTGGTGAAGCCGGGCGGCCTCCGTCAGCCGGGGGGCGGCCGTCGGGCGCGGGGGGACGGGACTCACGAGGGGACGGCCAGGACCTGACGGGTGCGGTCGACGTCGTCGGTCATCTGCTCGATCAGCTTCGGGATGCCCTCGAAGGCGACCATGCCGCGCAGCCGCTCGACGAACTCGACCGCGACCTGCTGGCCGTACAGGTCGAAGTCCTCCACGGCCTCGTCCGGCCGGTCGATCACGTGGGCCTCGACCACGCGGGAGACCCCGTCGAAGGTCGGGTTGGAACCCACGGAGATCGCCGCCGGCCAGCGGCGGCCGGATTCCTCGTGCAGCCAGCCCGCGTACACGCCGTCGGCCGGGATCATCCCCTGGACCTCGTCCGAGAGGTTGGCGGTGGGGAAGCCCAGTTCCCGGCCGCGGGCGAACCCGTGCACGACCTCGCCGTGGACGCGGTGGTTCCGGCCGAGCACCCCGGCGGCCTCGGAGACGTCCCCGGCGCGCAGCGCGTCCCGGATCCAGGTGGAGGAGCACCGGCGGTCCTCGCCGTAGTCGGCCACCGGCACCACGTCGAAGTGGTACTTCTGGCCCAGGGCGCACATCGTGTCGAAGTCGCCGGCGTTGCGGTACCCGAAGCGGACGTCGCGGCCGACCACCACGGTGCGGGCATGCAGGGCGTTGACGATGACGTTGCGCACGAACTCCTCGGGGCTCTGCTGGGCGAACTCGAGGGTGTAGTGGATGACGACCAGGCCGTCCAGGCCCACCTGGGACAGCAGGCGGGACTTCTCCTGCAGGTCCGTGATGGACTCCTGCGGCTCGTTGGGCCGGTGCACCACGCGCGGGTGCGGGTCGAAGGTGATCGCGATCGCGCACTGCCCGGCGGAGCGGGCCGTGGAGACCACGTGCTCGAGCACCTGCCGGTGTCCTCGGTGCACGCCGTCGAAGTTCCCGATGGTGACGACGGACGGCTCGAGTCCCGGGGGCACCTCGGCCAGCCCGTCCCAGTAGTGCACTACGGTCCTTCCGCCTCGTCGGTCCTTCAGGTCCACGGGATTCCGGGGACCCTGAACATTATCCACCCGCTCCGGTGCGGCCTGCGACCTCGTCACGGTGCGTGAGCAGCCAGGCCAGGCCGAGGAGGGGCAGGACGAGCGGGATGTAGCCGTAACCGGCGCCGAAACGGCTCCACACGGTGTCGTCCGCGAACAGCTCCGGGTCCAGCACGGTCCACAGGCCCACGCCGAGCACCCCGGCCAGTTCCACCAGGACGGCGACCAGGGAGACGTACCAGGCGGTGCGCCCCGTGCGGGCCAGGGACAGCGTGGCCACGATGTAGACGGCGGCGGCGAAGGCGGAGAGCAGGTAGGCCAGCGGGGCGGCGGAGAACTCCGTGGCGAGCTGGTACAGCGACCGGGCGAAGGAGGACAGGGCGAAGACGGCGTAGACCATCACCAGGATGCGGCCCAGCCCCTGGTTGCGCTTCGGCCGGGCGGGCGCACCCCCGGACTCGAGGACCTTCTCAGCCAAACCAGATCACCTGCATCCTGTACAACATCACGAAGACGGTGGGGCCGACGGCGGCCATCACCAGGTTGGACCAACGGGTCTTGTCCGTCACGGCCCACACGAAGGCCACCAGGGGCACCACCAGCGCGGTGAGGACGTACCCCCAGAACTCCCAGAGGGCTCCGCTGACCGCCTCACCCCCGGACATCCGGAACGCCGCCCCGGTGCCGTAGACGAGCAGGAATAGCTCGACGGCGGCGATCGAGAGGATCGAGGCGTCCGCCGGGAAGCGGCGCAGCACCGTCATGACGACGCAGATGAGCAGGGAGAGGGCACACACCACCGTCCCCGCCCAGAACCAGGCATCGAGGATCACGGGGCACCGTCCGACGCGGCCGGCGCGAACACGATCTCCGGCTTGGCCCTGCCGTCCCGGTCGCTGAGGAGCGCGACGACGGCTCCGTCCGGGGCCTGCCCCGCCACGGTGCCCTCACGACCGGTCGCGGTGATCCGCCGGCCGAAGGACAGCTCCACCGCCTCGTCCGGGGTCAGCCGGCGGACGGGGAACAATCCGGCGGCGGCCTCGGACAGGTCCGTCGCGGTGAACCGCTCCCCCAGCTGCTCGATGGTCACGGCGTCGGCCACCGAGAACGGCCCGACGGCGGTGCGGCGCAGCGCTGTCAGGTGCCCGCCGGTGTCCAGCGCCTCGCCGAGGTCCCGGGCCAGGGCCCGGATGTAGGAACCGGAGGAGCAGTCGACCTCCACGTCCAGGTCCACGATGCGCCCGCCGTCCAGGCGCCGGAACCCGGTCAGCTCGAAACGGCGGACGGTGACCGGCCGGGCCTCGAGGGTGACGTCCTCACCGGAGCGGACCCGGTCGTAGGCGCGCCGGCCGTCCACCTTGATGGCGGACACGGCCGAGGGCACCTGCTGGATCGCGCCGGTCAGCGGGAGCATCGCCGCACGCACCCGGTCCTCGGTGACGGCGTTGGCGAGCCTGGTCTGCACGACCTCGCCCTCGGCGTCGTCGGTGACCGTGCTCTGGCCGAGCCGCACGGTGGCCAGGTAGGTCTTGTCGGACCCGGTGATGGCGGTGAGCAGCCGGGTGGCCTTGTTGAAGCCGACCACGAGCAGGCCCGTGGCCATCGGGTCGAGGGTGCCGGCGTGGCCGACCTTCCGGGTGCCGGCCAGCCGGCGGACCTTCCCGACGACGTCGTGGGAGGTCCAGCCGGCCGGCTTGTCCACCAGCACCAGCCCGGAGGCGGAGGTGCCCGGAGCGCCCTCGGGCAGCTCCCGGCTCACCGGGGGCTGTCCTCGTCCCCGTCCGTGCGGTAGGGGTCGGCCTCTCCCGCGAAGGAGGCGTTCTGCCGCTGGCGGGCCAGCTCGGCGTCACGCTCCTTCGCCTGCTGGAGGACCTGTTCGAGGTGTGCCGCCGCCTCGGGGACGTCGTCGGCCACGAACTCCAGGGTCGGCACCAGCCGGATGGTCAGCTGGCGGCCGACCTCGTGCCGGATGGCGCCCCGGTGGGTCTCGAGGACCTCCCGGACACCCTCGGCGGCCGTGCCGTCACCGAGCACCGTGTAGTACACGGTGGCGTGCTGCAGGTCGTTGGTGACCCGCACCTCGGTGATCGTGATCGACTCCGTCCGGTCGTCCTTGACCCGCTTGCGCAGGGCCTCGGCGACCAGCACCTTGATGCGTTGGGCCAGTCGGCCCGCGCGTGCCGGATCGGCCATGGGACTTCAGTCCTTTCTTCCGTGTCGGACGCGCATCAGGCGCGCGGCTTCTCCTGCATCTCGAAGGTCTCGATGACGTCGCCTTCCTTGATGTCGTTGAAGCCGCCCAGGCCGATACCGCACTCGTAGCCCTCGCGGACCTCGGTGGCGTCGTCCTTGAACCGGCGCAGGGACTCGATCTTGAGGTTCCCGGCCACCACGGCGCCGTCCCGCACGAGGCGGGCCGCGGCGTTGCGGCGGATGAGGCCGGACCGGACCAGCGAACCGGCGATGCTGCCCCACTTGGAGGAGCGGAAGACCTCGCGGACCTCCGCGCTGCCCAGCTGGACCTCCTCGTACTCCGGCTTGAGCATGCCCTTGAGCGCTGCCTCGATGTCGTCGATCGCGTCGTAGATCACCGAGTAGAAGCGCATGTCCACGCCCTCCTTGTCGGCGAGGTCGGCGACGCGCTCGGCCGGGCGGACGTTGAAGCCGATGATGATGGCGTTGTCCACCGTGGCCAGGTTGACGTCGTTCTGGGTGATCGCACCCACACCGCGGTGGATGACGCGCAGCTGCACGTCGTCCCCGACCTCGATCTCCAGCAGGGAGTCCTCGAGCGCCTCGACGGCACCGGAGGCATCGCCCTTGATGATGAGGTTGAGGGTGTCGATCTTGCCCTCGGCCACGGCCTGGTCGAAGTTCTCCAGGGAGATCCGCTTGCGGCGCTTGGCCAACATGGCGTTGCGGTCCGCCGCCTCGCGCTTCTCGGCGATCTGGCGGGCGGTGCGGTCGTCCTCGGTGACCAGGAAGGTGTCACCGGCCCGGGGCACGGAGGACAGGCCCAGCACCTGGACCGGACGGGAGGGCAGCGCCTCCGTGACGGTCTCGCCGTTGTCGTCGAACATCGCCCGGACGCGGCCGTGGGCGTTGCCCACCACCATGTTGTCCCCGACGTGCAGGGTTCCGGACTGCACCAGGACGGTGACCACGGAACCGCGGCCCTTGTCCAGGTTGGCCTCGATGGCCACGCCACGAGCGCCCTTGTTCGGGTTCGCGGTCAGGTCCAGCGCCGCATCCGCGGTGAGCAGGACGGCGGAGAGCAGGTCCTCGATGTTGAGGTTGTTCTTCGCCGAGACGTCCACGAACATCGTGTCGCCGCCGTACTCCTCCGGCACCAGCCCGTACTCGGTGAGCTGGCCGCGGATCTTGTCCGGTGAGGCCTCCGGCTTGTCAATCTTGTTGACCGCCACCACGATCGGCACACCGGCCGCCTTGGCGTGGTTCAGGGCCTCGACGGTCTGCGGCATGACGCCGTCGTCCGCGGCGACCACGAGCACGGCGATGTCCGTGACCTTGGCACCACGGGCACGCATGGCGGTGAACGCCTCGTGGCCCGGGGTGTCGATGAAGGTCAGCTGGCGCGGCGTGCCGTCGTGCTCGAAGTCCACCTGGTAGGCGCCGATGTGCTGGGTGATGCCGCCGGCCTCGCCCTCGATCACCTTGGTGGAGCGGATGGCATCCAGCAGGCGCGTCTTGCCGTGGTCCACGTGGCCCATGACGGTGACGACGGCCGGACGGCGCTCGAGGTCCTCCTCGGTCTCGGCGGCCTCCTCGGCCTCGAGATCGATGTCGAAGGTCTCCAGCAGCTCCTTGTCCTCGTCCTCGGGGGACACGATCTCGATCGTGTAGCCGAGTTCGCCGGCGAGCACCGCGAAGGTGTCCTCGTCCAGGGACTGGTTGGCGTTGGCCATCTCACCGAGCTGGAACAGCACCTTCACCAGCGCCGCCGAATCGGCATTGATCTTCTCGGCCAGGTCGGCCAGCGAGGAACCACGGCGCAGGCGGATGGTCTCGCCACTGCCGCGGGGGACCTTGACGCCGCCGATCTCGCGAGTCTGCTGCTCCAGCTCCTGACGCTTCGCGCGCTTCGACTTGCGCTGCTTGCCCCGCGGACCGCCACCGCGGCCGAAGGCACCCTGGGTGCCGCCACGGGCCGTGCGGCCGCCGCGCGGACCGCCACCGGCGGGCCCGCCGCCGGTGCCGCCACCGGGACGGCCACGGCCGCCCGGACGGGCCGAGGCGGGAGCGGGCTTGTTGATGTGGCCGGGCATCATGTTCGGGCTCGGGCGTGGGCCGCCCGGACGCGGAGCCGCGGGAGTGCCGGCACCGGCGCCCGCACGGGGGGCACCCGCCGGACGGGGACCACCCGGACGCGTACCGCCGGAGCGCTCCTCCGGACGACCGGACCGCATGCCCTGCTTGGGTGCGAACGGGTTGTTGCCCGGACGCGGGCCACCGGGACGGGGACCGCCTGGACGCGGGGCGCCGGCACGGGCGCCGGAGTCCTTGGAGGTGAACGGGTTGTTCCCGGGACGGGCCCCACC
>NZ_CALMQR010000060.1:0-3267 GCF_937871995.1 uncultured Citricoccus sp.
AGGACCGGGCCCGGGTGACGGTCGCGGCCCAGGCCGGGGGCGTTGACGGGGACGTGGCCGAGGACACCGGGACCGACACCCGCGCCGACGGGTCAGCGGATCCGTCCCTGCCCGGCGTGGAGGTGACCGGGGCGCGCGAGCGGACGTCCGCCGAGCCCGACCCGGCCGCCCGGGACGCCGCGGAACACCGCGCCGGACAGTCCCGGCACCGTGAGACGGAGGCCCGGCTGGCCCTGCGTGCCGCCGAGACGCTCCACGCACAGGCATCGTCCCGGGCCGAGCAGGCCCGGCGGCAGGTCTCGGCCTCCACCCTGGCCCACCGCGAACGCGAACGGGCCGAACGGACCCGGCTGGCCTGGCTGACCCGCATCGCGGCGGTGTCCTCGGCGCTGTCCCAGGGCCTGGAGCGGCTGGAGGCGGCCGTCGCCCGTGCCGACCGGGACCGGACCGACCTCGACCGGCAGGGCGAGGACCTCGCCGCCGAGCGCCAGCGCCTCCAGCGGGCCGCGGAACAGCACCGCTCCGCCGTGGCCCGGGCCAAGGACCGCCTGCACGCGGCGCGGATGGACCGCCAGGAGCACCAGCTGCGCCTGGACCAGCTCATCGAGCGCGCCCGGGAGGACCTGGGGATGACGCCGGAGTTCCTCATCGAGCACTACGGGCCGCACGTGCCGGTCCCGCTGGCGCCGCCCGCCACCGCAGCCGGTGCGCGCGGGGCCGATCCCGGGACGGAGGCCACCGAGGACGGGCAGGACCCGGCCTCCGTGGCCCGGACGGAGCAGGCCCCCGGTGGGGGAGAGGCGGGGGAGACGACCGCGATGGTGGAAACCGTCCCGTACGACCGGGCGGAGCAGCAGAGGCGATTGCGCCGGGCCGAGCGGGAACTGGCGGCCCTCGGCCGGGTCAACCCGCTGGCCCTGGAGGAATTCGCGGCCGTGGAGGAACGCCACCGGTTCCTGACCGGTCAGCTGCAGGACCTCGACGCCAGCCGCCGGGACCTGCTGAAGATCATCCAGGACGTGGACGACACGGTGCTGCGCGTCTTCCGTTCGGCCTTCGAGGACACGGCCGCCCAGTTCCAGCACGTCTTCGGCACCCTGTTCCCGGGTGGCGAGGGACGGCTCTTCCTCACGGACCCGGAGAACCTGCTGGAGTCCGGCGTCGAGGTCGAGGCCCGGCCGGCCGGCAAGAAGGTCAAGCGGCTCTCCCTGCTCTCGGGCGGGGAGCGGTCCCTGGCCGCGGTGGCGATGCTGGTGGCCATCTTCAAGGCCCGCCCCAGCCCGTTCTACGTCATGGACGAGGTGGAGGCCGCCCTGGACGACACCAACCTCGGACGACTGCTGGAGATCTTCCGCGAGCTGCAGCAGGACAGCCAGCTGATCATCATCACCCACCAGAAGCGGACCATGGAGGTCGCCGACGCCCTCTACGGCGTCTCGATGCGGGGCGACGGCGTGAGCACCGTGATCAGCCAGCGTCTGGACGCTGCCCGGACGTCTCCGGGGGACTGACCTTCGGCAGCGCGCCGGTGCGCGGTCCGCCCGGGGCGATGGGCAGGTTGGTCTCCGGGGCGAAGGCCCACGCGATCGCGCCCACCGCCAGGATGCCGCCGGTCAGGGCGAACGCCCAGCCGAAACCGGCCGCGTCCACGACCAGCCCGGCGATCAGCGGGCCCGAGATCGCCCCGAGGTCGGCCGCCATCTGGGCCGTGGACATCACCGGGCCGGCCTTGCGGTCCTGTCCGACGAGGTCGGCGATGGAGGCCTGCTGGGGTGCGTTGAGCAGGCCGGTGCCCGCCCCGGCGACGACGCACAGTGCCAGGAACAGCCACGGATCCTGCATCCAGCCGATGAAGGCGGTGCCGACGGCGGCCACGAGCAGTCCGATGATGATCAGGGGCTTGCGCCCGTGCACGTCTGAGAGCCGTGAGGAGAAGGTCACCGCCACGATGTTGCCGGCGGCGAACAGTGACAGTGCGGCGCCGGCGATCTGCGGGCCGTCCAGCCAGAATCCGGCTCCCGTGAACGCGGTGGCCGCCAGCAGGGGGGTCAGGGAGTTGCGGATGCCGAAGGTGGCCCAGCCGTTGGCGAAGAAGGACGTCAATGCGGCCCGGTAGGAGTGGTTCTCCCAGGCCTGGGCGACCTGCATCGTCGGCCGGGTGTCCGGCTTGCCGCGGTCCGCGAGGCGGGAGTCCCGCAACAGCACGAACACCAGCCCGGCGGCGATCACCAGGGAGGTGCCGTAGATCAGGAACGGCACCCGGTAGCCGAAGACGGCCAGCAGTGAGCCGACCACCGGCCCGGCGATGTTGCCGATGAGGAAGGCCGAGGCATACGCCCCGGACACCCGTCCGCGGATGGTGGGCGGTGACTTGCGGGCCAGGAAGGCCATCGCGGACACCGTGAACAGGGTCGAGCCGATCCCCCCGAGGGCCCGGAACACCAGCAGCTGCCAGTACTCCTGGGAGAAGGCGATGAGGAACATCGAGGCCGCCACGATGAGCACCCCGGTCATGTACATCGGGGTCTCGCCGAACCGGTTGGTGGCACGGCCGGAGAACGGGGCGAACAGCAGCCGGGTCAGCCCGAAGGCGGACACCACCGCGGACACCGCGGTCGCGGAGGCGTTGAAGGACTGGGCGTACTGGGGCAGCACCGGGGCGATGATGCCGAATCCGATGGCGATGATGAAGGCCGCGGCGATGAGGACCTTGATCTCCCGGGGGATGGGGAGCTGTTCCCCCTTCGCGCGTGCCATATCCACCATCCTCCCACGAGCACCCGGGACACCTCGCTGTGACAGACTGGAGCGGTGGACCCCATCATTCTGATCTCCGTTGCTGTCATCCTCATCGTGGGCATCAGCCTGCTGCTGTTCCTGGACCGGCGGCCGAGGCTGCCGGCGGGCACCTATCCCACCACCCGTGACCCCAATGACCCGGCCGGGGGCGGCTCGACGGCCGTCCTGGACCGGCCCGAGGCCGACCAGACCGTCGTCGGGGACGTGGCCGCGGCCGACTCCGGGCTGATCGACGAGGACCGCGTCGACGCCGGCACGGCCGTCGCCGAGCCCGAGGCCCCCGCCGAGGCGCGGCCCGCCCCGCCGCCGGCGCCGAACGATATGGCCATGGCCATCGACCTGAGCGATATTTCGCTCGACCTCGATGCACCGGCGTCGCCGCCGTCGGCCCCGGCGCCGCAGGGGTCCGAGCCGGCATCCTTCGGCACCGATTCGCGCGTCTCGGAACTGCCCGCCCTCGAGGAGGAC
>NZ_CALMQR010000061.1:0-19849 GCF_937871995.1 uncultured Citricoccus sp.
CCGCGCGTGGACCTCGCGGCCGCGCGGTGGGTCCCGGACACGGCGGCGCTCGCACTGCTGGCCCGGTTGCGGGCCGGCTGGGTCCCTAACCCGTCCGGAACGGCTGATTGAATACACCCATGCCTGCCGAAACCCCTCCCGCCGCGTCCTCCGGAACACCGACGTCGTCCGGGGCACCGACCCAGGGCCTGCGCCTGACCGGTCCGGCGCAGGTCCGCGCCGAGGCGTTCGTCCCGGACCGGGACCAGCAGCGGGTGCTGGACCTCGCGCCCGGGCACGGTCCAGTCCTGGTCCTCGGCGGACCGGGCACCGGACGCAGCTCCGTGGCCGTGGAGTATGCCGCGCGCCGGATCGAGGGTGGCCTGGACCCCTCGGCGTTGCTGGTGCTCGCCCCCACCCGCCAGTCCGCGGCGAGGCTCCGGGACGCCCTGTCCGTCCGGCTGGACCGGGGCGGGCGGGGGACCCGCTCCGCCACGCCGGTCCGGACCTGGGCGGCCTATGCCTTCGACCTGATCCGGCGGGCCAGGGTCGGCGGATACCTGCCGACCGTCCAGCGCACCCCGCGGCTGCTGTCGGGCGCGGAACAGGACACCGTCATCGCCGAGCTCCTGGAGAGCTACGCCTCCGAGGCCCGCTCCGGCCCGGACTGGCCCGGGGACCTGTCCGAGGCGGTCACCACCCGGGGGTTCCGGCGTGAGGTCCGGGAGCTGATCGACCGCACCAGTGAGTACGGCGTGGAGCCCGGGCGCCTGGAGGAACTGGGGGAGCAGTACCGGCGGCCGGAGTGGAGCGCGGCGGCCGTGCTCTTGCAGGACTACCGGGACCGCCTCGACCTGGGCATGGCCGAGGCCTTCGACCCGGCCGGCCTCCTGACCACGGCGAGCAGGCTGCTCGAGGAGAACCCGGACCTGCTGGACGCCGAGCGGGCCGGACTGCCGGTGCTGGTCATCGACGACCTGCAGGAGGCCACCCCCTCGGTGCACCGGCTCATCCGCCTGCTGGGAGGGGGACAGGACGTGGTGGCGACCGCCAGCCCGGACACGGTGGTCCAGGGCTTCCGCGGCGCCCGGCCCGACCTGGTCCACGACTACCCGGACTGCCTGGTGACCCGCCGGCCACCCGTGGGCCCGACCGGTGCACCCGAGGGCCTGACCCTGACGCTGACCGTGGGCCACCGGATGGGTCCGGAGGCGCTCACCGCCTGGCAGCGGGTGGCCCGGCGCATCCCCGCCCAGCCCGGGATGCTGGAGGTCCGCCAGGACCTGGCGCCCCGGGAAGACGCCGCGGCGGGAGACGTCGCCGTGCACCTGGTGGCCTCCCCGGCCCATGAGCAGCACCTCGTGCTGCAGCAGCTGCTGCACCTGCACCACCGGGAGGGCATCGCCCTGGACCGGTTGGCGGTCATGGCCCGCTCGGGACCCCTGGTGGCGGAACTGGGGCGGTTCCTGGAGTCCGAGGGCATCCCCGTGAACCACTCCCTGTCGGACACGGTGCTCAAGACCGAGCCGGCCGTGACGCCGTTGCTGTACCTGCTCCGGACGGTGTCCGCACCGCCGGGCAGCCCCGAGTCCGCCCCGGACATCGATCGGGCGCTGTGGCTGGCCGGAGGCCGCTACGGCGGGGCCACCGCCCTGCACCTGCGCCAGCTGCGCCAGCGACTGCTCCGGGACGAGCGCGCCCGGGGAGGCACCCGCGCCAGCACCGAGCTGATGCTGGCCGCCCTCGAGGACCCCGGCTCCCTCGACCACTACCGGCTCTCCGGAGCCGGGCTCCAGCGCATCGCCCGCATGGTGGCCGCCGGACGCGCGGCGGCACAGGATCCCGCCGCCACCGCGGAGACCGTCCTGTGGGCCCTGTGGGAGGCCTCCGACCGTCCTGGCCGCTGGGAACGGGAGGCGGTGGCCGGGACCGGAGCGGACGCCCGGCGTGCCGACCGGGACCTGGACGCCGTCGTCGGGCTCTTCCAGGCCGCCGAACGCTACGTGGACCAGTTCCCGGGAGCCTCGGCGCTGTCCTTCGCCGACTACATGGAGGCCCAGGACCTGCCGATGGACTTCCTGGCCTCCACCGCCCGGCACGAGGGGTCCGTCTCCGTGCTGACCCCGGCCACGGCCGCGGGGCAGGAATGGGATGCGGTCATCATCGCGGGGCTGCAGGACGGCATCTGGCCGAACACCCGGTTGCGTGGACAGCTGCTGGGGGCCGGTGACCTCGCGGACATCGCCTCCGGGCGCGGCACGATCGCCGACCGGCGGTCCCGCACCGCCGAGGTCCGCCAGGACGAGCTGCGCAGTTTCTCCACCGCGGTGTCGCGGGCCCGCCGGACCGTGATCGGCGTGGCGGTCGCCTCCGAGGACGCCCAGCCCAGCGACTTCCTGGACGTCCTGTCACCGTGGCGTGAGGTGGAGACCACCCGTCCGCTGACCGATGTCCCGCCACCCATCACCGCCACGGCGCTGGTGGCCGGGTTGCGGCGACGGCTGGAGGAGGCCGCCGCCCAGCCGGTCGGGGACGGTACGACGGCGCCGGAGCCGCTCGAGGCCGGGCTCGCCGAGGCGGCCTCTGCCCTGGCCCTGCTGGCGGCGCAGGGCATCCGGGGCGCGGATCCGGCCGACTGGTGGGGACTGCTGCCGCTGTCCACGCGGGAACCCCTCGTGGACGTGGCCACCACCGCGATCCCCGTCTCGCCCTCGAGGGTGGAGACCGCCCTGAAGTCCCCGTTGAACTGGTTCCTGTACCAGGCCGGCGCCCAGCCGGGCAGCACGCAGGCGCAGTCGATCGGCACGCTCATCCACGCCGTCGCCGAGGCCCACCCGGACGGCCCGGCCGAGGCGCTGGCCGCGGAACTGGAGCGGCGCCTGCCGGACCTCGGCCTGGAACCGGGCTGGGAGTCTGAGCGCATCGAGGCCGAGGCCCGCCGGATGCTCGAGTACTTCGTGTCCTACCTGCGCCAGATGGCCAAGGACGGCCGGTCACTGGTCGACGTGGAGCACCGGTTCCACCAGGAACTCGAGCGCGGGGGGCTGAGGGTCCGCATCAACGGCAGCATCGACCGGCTGGAGCGGGACGCCCAGGGACGTCCCGTCGTCATCGACCTCAAGACCGGCCGGCACGAACCCTCCAAGGCAGACCTGCTCCAGCTGCCCCAGCTCGGGGTCTACCAGGCGGCGATCGCCGCCGGGGCGGTGGACGGGCAGGACCTCGACCGGCCCCAGGAACCGGGCGGGGCGGCGCTCGTGCAACTGCGCACCAAGAACAAGTCGGTCAAGGTCCAGGACCAACCGGCACTGGCCCCGGACGACCAGTGGGCACTCGACGAGGTCTTCACGGCAGCAGCCAGCATGGTCGGCCCGGAGTTCCTCGCGGTCCACGGCGGGCCGGACAACCCCGGGTGTGCGCTGCCCGCCGTGTGCCCCATCCACAGCGACGGAAGGCAGGCCACCGAATGGCACCGATGACCCAGGAGACCACCGTGGCGCCGTACACGCCCGAGGACCTCGCCGAGCGGCTGGGCCAGTACGCCCCGACCCCGGAGCAGTCCGTGGTGATCAGCTCCCCGCTCGAACCGCGGCTCGTGGTGGCCGGCGCCGGCTCGGGCAAGACGGCCACCATGTCGGACCGCGTGGTGTGGCTGGTCGCCAACGGCCTCGTGGCCCCGGACCAGGTGCTCGGGGTGACGTTCACGCGCAAGGCCGCCGGCGAGCTGGCCCACCGGATCAACCGCAAGCTCGACCTGCTGGCCGAGACCGGCATCGAGGTCGAGGGGGCCGAGGAGGCGCCCGCCCGGGCCAGCGTCTCCACCTACCACTCCTACGCCCACACCCTGGTGCGCGACCACGGCATGCGGATCGGGCTGGAACCGGACACCGGGATGATCGGCGAGGCCCAGTCCTACCAGATGGTCGCCCGGCTGGTCCGTGCCTACGAGGGGGACCTGGGCTTCGCCGACGCGGCGTCCTCCACCATCGTGCGGGGCGTCATCAAGCTGGCGGCGGACTGCGCCGAGCACCTGGTGGAGCCGGAGGCCGTGGAGGAGTTCCTCACCCGGATCCACGACGCCGGGGCCGCCCTGCCCTACAGCGAGAAGCAGGTCGAGGGCAGCCACGCCAAGGTCACCTCCCTCCTCGGCATGCTGCGCCTGCGCCGGGTGATGTCCCACCTGGTGGCGGACTACCGGGCCGCGAAGGACGAGGCCGGGGTCATGGACTACGGGGACCTGGTGCGGTACGCGGCACGCATCGCGAGCGAGGTCGAGGCCGTGGGGGAGATCGAGCGCTCGCGCTACCGGGTGGTGCTGCTGGACGAGTTCCAGGACACCTCTCACGCCCAGCTGGAGCTGTTCCGTGGGCTGTACGGCCGCACCGGCCACCCGGTCACGGCCGTGGGCGATCCCAACCAGTCCATCTACGGCTTCCGGGGGGCCTCCGCGGGGCAGCTGTTCGCCTTCCCCGGCCAGTTCCCCGTGCCGGATCCCCGGGGTGGCGCCCGGCCCGCCCCGGTCAGCTACCTGACCACGGCGTGGCGCAATTCGCTCAACGTCCTGGCCGCTGCCAACACGGTGGCCGGCCCGCTGCGCAGCGAACCGGTGAACGGGATCGAGGTGAGGCCGCTCGCCCCGTCACCGGTCGCGGGGGACGGTGAGGTCCGGGTGTCCTGGCTGCCGGACTCCGAGCAGGAGGCGGCGGCCGTCGTGGAGGCCCTCAAGGACGCCGCGGACGAGGACCTGCCGGTGGCCGACCGGCGGACGCGCGCCGTGCTGTGCCGCACCCGCCGGCAGTTCGAACCGCTCATGGAGGCCCTGGACACCGCGGGGGTGCCCTACGAGGTGCTGGGTCTGTCCGGGCTGCTGTCGATCCCCGAGGTCGCGGACGTCATCGCCGTTCTGCAGGTGATCTCGGATCCGCGCCGTTCCGACCACCTGATGCGGATCCTCACCGGACCCCGCTGGCGTATCGGCACCGCCGACCTCATGGTCCTGCAGGAACGGGCCTCGGCCCTGGCCCGGAACCGGCGGCGCGCCGAGCCGGACACCGGGGTCGAGGCCGCCGGGGACGAGGACGCGGCGAACCAGGACACCTCGCCGGAGGAGGAGTCCGAGGCCGCCTCCCTCGTGGAGGCACTGGACTGGCTGCCCGAACCGGGCTGGACCTCCGGGTCCGGCCGGGCGTTCAGTGCCGAGGGCCGACGCCGGCTGGAACGGCTGGCGGGCGAGCTGAGGGCGCTGTCGGGACAGACCGGCCTCGAACTGCCGGCCCTGATCCGGCTGGTGGAGAAGACCCTGGGCCTGGACATCGAGGTGCTCGCCCGCCCGGGCGTCACGGGTGTGGCCGCACGCCGGCACCTGGATGCCTTCCTGGATGCGGCGCGGGACTTCTCCCACGGCGCGGAGGAGGGGTCCAGCACGGACCTCACCGCCTTCCTGGCCTGGCTGGAGGCGGCCGAGGAACGGGAGAACGGGCTGGGGATCACCGGGGTCGAACCCCGCCACGATGCCGTCCAGCTGCTGACCGCACACGCGTCCAAGGGACTGGAGTGGGACGTCGTCGCCGTGCCGGGCATGGTGGACGGCCAGTTCCCCGGCACGACGTTCGACACGTGGACCGCGCACGGCAGCGGGCACCTGCCGTGGGACCTGCGCGGTGACCGGGAGAGCCTGCCGCACTGGTCCAGGGACTGGGCCACGCAACAGGACTGGGCCGGCCACGCGGCCGGCTGGTGGCTCAAGCACCAGGAGGCCTACCCGGATTCCTACCGGGACCTGGCCGCCGCCCACCACCTGCAGGAGGAACGCCGGCTGGCCTACGTGGCCTTCACCCGCGCCCGGACCCTGCTGCTGGTCAGCGGCAGTCACTGGCGCGGGTCGAACAAGACCCCGGCGGAACCGTCGGTGTTCCTGGCCGAACTGGCCGAGCGGGCCGGCACGCCGGAGGTCGCACGCGGGACGTGGACGGCACCGGAGGAGGCGGGGGAGATCAACCCGTTCGCCGGACGGAAGCTCACGGCGTGGTGGCCGTTCGACCCGCTGGACGGGCCGGTGGTGCGGGTCATGGACCCGGAGGCACCCGATGACGAGGACCGCGCCAGCCTCCTGCCGCCCCGGGCCCGGCCCCGCCGGGCCGCCCTGGAGACGGCGGCGGACTGGGTTCGGCAGGCGGACCCGCTGGTAGTGGTGGACGGGGGAGCGACCGACCTGACACGCCAGGCCCAGTGGGTCCTGGACCGGGCCACGCCGGTGAACCACCGCGGGGTGACCGTGGAGCTGCCCAGCCACATCAGTGCCTCGACCTTCGTGGAGATGGCCGGCGATCCCGAGGCCCTGGCCCGCCAGCTGCGGCGGCCCATGCCCCGGCCGCCGGCGCACGCCGCACGCCGCGGGACGGCGTTCCACAGCTGGGTGGAGGACCACTTCGGCAGCACCGGGATGCTCGACTTCGAGGATGCGGAGGACTCGGCGGACCATTGGGTGGAGGATGCCCTGGACCTGGAGCCGATGAAGCAGAGCTTCCTGGCCAGCCGCTGGGCGGACCGGGTGCCCGTCGTCGTGGAGCCCCCCGTGGAGACCACGGTCGGGGGCGTGACCCTGCGTGGACGGATCGACGCCGTCTTCCGGGAGGGTGGTACCAGCGATGCCTTCGACGACCCCCAGGCGCGCTGGGAACTCGTGGACTGGAAGACCGGTGCCGTGCCGCGCGGCCGGGACCTCGAGGTCAAGTCCCTCCAGCTGGCCGTCTACCGGCTCGCCTGGTCACGCCTGCACGGCATCCCCCTGCAGAACATCAGCGCGAGCTTCGTCTACGTTGCCCACGGGGTCGAGAAGTCGATGCACGACCTCGCCGGCGAGGAGGACCTCGAGCGGATCCTGGCGGACGCCATCCGGCCGGCCGGGAGCTGAGCCGGCCGGGAGCTGAACCGGCCGGGAGCTGGATCGGCCCGGCCGCGCCGGGCCGGTTCAGGACCGCAAGCCGGTTCAGGAGGGCGAGCCGGTTCAGGAGGGCGAGCCGGTGTCCCGCTCGATCCGCAGCTGCCGGACCTCGTCGAGATCCAGGGTGGTCGTGGGCGGTTCCTCGGCGCGGTGCGATCCCGAGAACCCGGTGTCACCTCCGGGCTGGTCCACGGCCTCGTCGGGCGCGTGCCCGGTGGCGCCGCCCTCGTTCTCGGACCCCACCTCGGATCCCGCCTCGGGCGCGTGCTCGGTTGCGCCGTCCTCGTCCCCGGTTCCTGCCTCGGGGGTGTCCACCGGGTCGTGGTCGGTGATGACGGCGTCGTCCTCATCGTCCTCGCCGTCCACGAGGTCCTCGTCGTCCATGTCACGCGCCTCCGGCGCAGGGGGCCCGGCCGCGTGCGAGCCCGTCCCCTCGGCGACCGGGGACGCCGGCGCGCTCGCGCCCAGGTCGGATGCCGTGTCCGCGGCCGCCACCACGGCGGCGGCGGCCGGCGTCGTCACCGGGCGCGGGCCGGGCCGGGCCAGGCTGATCTCCTGGCCACCGTGGTCCTCCACGTCGTCCCGCAGCTCCAGGAGCATGGCCTCGGCCTCGGCCGCCATGTCCTCGTCGTCGTTGGCGACGCCCCGGACGAGCCACTGGGCGAGCGCGAACTCGGCGGCCAGCGCCGCGCGGCGCATCAGGTGCTCGTCCGCCACGGTCCCGCCCGTGCGGTGCTGCCAGTAGGACCTCACGACGGCGTCGGTGAACTGCTGGTCACCGGAGGAGGCCAGCCAGGAGAAGTCGTCGGCCGGGTCCCCGATGTGCAGGTCGGTCCAGCCGGTCACGGACACCACGCGGCCGCGGTCCACCAGCAGGTTGTCCTCGTGCAGGTCCCCGTGGGCCACGACCGGGGTGAAGTCCCAGAGTTCCATCTCCTCGAGCGCGTTCTCCCAGCGGCGCAGCAGCACGGCGGGGATCCGTCCGGTCGTGGCGGCCTGGTCCAGCTCGTTGAGCCGGCGCTGGCGGAACTGGTCGGCGGTGTACACCGGCAGGTCGGCGTTCTCCACCACCTCGGCCGGCAGGGCGTGCACGGCGGCGATGACCCGGCCGATGTCGTCGATGCCGCGGGGTCCCAGCCCCGCCAGCTCCTCGATCTCCAGCTCGCGGCCGGGCATGTCGTGGTAGACGAAGGTGCGCAGCCCGTCGATCCGGACGGCACCGGCCACGGAGGGGGCGCGGAAGGGCAGCGCGGCGCGGACGGCGGGGGTGAACCCGGAGAGGACCTGGAGCTCGGTCTCCAGCCGCATGGCGGCCTCCTCGTGGCGGGGGGAGCGCACGCGCCACCGGTTCCCCTGCCGGTCGAGCACGACGGCGGCGGAGAAGTCGCGGGGATCGTCCGGCGAGCCGACCACGCCGGTCGGAGCCAGGTCCGGGATCGCGGCGCTGGCCAAGGCAGCAAGTTCCATGGGCGTACGGTTCACGTACCCAACCGTACTTTCCCGCCGCCCGTGCGCGGCTCGTGCGGGGCGGCGAGTCGCCCGAATGACACCTCGAGGTGCGGTGTGCACCGGGCGGGCCCCGTCCGCCGCCGCCGTGTGGGATCGTCCACAACCGGGCGGGCGGCCCCTGGACCGTCCCCGCCGGACGGTACCTTGGAGGCATGCGAATTCCGGATGAGACCCTGCCTGCCCTGGGCCGGCTGCCCCTGGCCCGGGAGGACGTGGACCGCGGCTGCGAGGTGCGCGCCCACGAGGGGTGGCTGCAGGAGGCCTGGACCCGTCCGGAGGCCAGGGTGCTGTGGCTCAGCGGCAGGCGCGCCCCCGTCCTGGGCGGTCAGCTCGTGCTGGCCCGTCCGGAGGGGGACCTGCCGGACGGCGCCGTCTACCTCGGCCGGTCCGCGGCCGCCCTCGTGAGCCCGGACCCGGCCACGGGCGGGACCGGTGCCGTGCGCGCCGAACTGATCCTGCTGACCGCGGACGAGCACCCCCGGCTGGCGGGTCCCGAGGCCGGCGGGGTGCCCGTGGACCGTCCGGAGGACGTGAACTGGGTCGGGCTGCGGGACGTGGCCGCGGCCCTGACCGACCGGGACGCCGGGGTGTTCGTCGAGGCCCAGGCCATCGCCAACTGGCACGCCACCCACACGCACTGCCCCCGCTGCGGGACGCCGACCACCCCGGCCCAGTCCGGCTGGGTCCGGGTCTGTCCCGCCGACGGCTCCGAGCACTTCCCGCGCACCGACCCGGCGATCATCGTGGCCATCACGGACCGGGACGACCGGATCCTGCTCGGCAACAACACCGCGTGGGGGCCGGGCAGGTTCTCCACGCTGGCCGGCTTCGTGGAACCGGGGGAGTCCCTGGAGGCCGCCGTGGTGCGGGAGATCCACGAGGAGTCCCAGCTCGTCGTGCACTCACCGCAATACCTGGGCTCCCAGCCCTGGCCCTTCCCGCAGTCGCTCATGCTCGGCTTCTCGGCCGTCACGGACGAGCCCGATGCCGCCGCGGCCGACGGCGAGGAGCTCGCCGAGGTGCGCTGGTTCACGCGGGAGCAGCTCCGGGACCAGGTGGCCGCCGGGGACATCACCATCCCGGGGGCCACGTCCATCTCCCGGGCACTGATCGAGCACTGGTTCGGCGGGGACCTGCCCGAACCCCGCACCCTGCAGAACTGACCGAGAGCACCTACCGGAGAACCGTGACCGAACACCCCGAGGAACCCCGCGACATCCTGGCGGGCCTGGACGCCGAGCAGCGCCAGGCCGTCACCACCCTGAACGGACCCCTGTGCATCCTGGCCGGGGCCGGCACCGGCAAGACCCGCGCCGTCACCCACCGGATCGCCTACGGGGTGCAGACCGGCGTGTTCGACCCGCACCGCACCCTGGCGGTCACCTTCACCGCCCGGGCCGCCGCCGAGATGCGCACCCGGCTGCGGGACCTCGGCACGCACGGGGTGCAGGCCCGTACCTTCCACTCCGCGGCGTTGCGCCAGCTGCAGTACTTCTGGCCCCAGGTCGTGGGCGGAACGGTGCCGGAACTGGTCGAGTACAAGGTCAACCTGCTCGCCGAGGCGGCCCGGCGCCTGCGGACCACCACGGACCGTGCCGCCCTGCGGGACCTGGCCGGGGAGATCGAGTGGGCGAAGGTGTCCATGCACACCCCGGACGGCTACGCCGCCGCCGCGGCGGGACGGGAGATGCCCGCCGGGTGGGACGCGAACGGGGTGGCCCGCCTCTACCAGGGCTACGAGGACGTGAAGTCCGACCGCAACCTCATCGACTTCGAGGACGTGCTGCTGCTGATGGTCGGCATCCTGGAGACCGAGCCGAAGATCGCGGCCCAGGTCCGGGACCAGTACCGGGTGTTCATCGTGGACGAGTACCAGGACGTCTCCCCGCTGCAGCACCGGCTGCTGGACCTCTGGCTGGGCGGGAGGCAGGAGCTGTGCGTCGTCGGGGACGCCTCGCAGACCATCTACTCCTTCACCGGGGCGACCTCCCGGTTCCTGCTGGACTTCCGGGCCCAGTACCCGGAGGCCACCGTCGTGAAGCTGGTCCGGGACTACCGCTCCACCCCCCAGATCGTGGACCTGGCCAACCGGTTGCTGGACGAGCGGACCCGGCAGCAGGTGCCGATCCCCGGTCCGGACGGCACCCGCGGGCCGATGCCCCGCTGGGCCGAGCCGCTGGAGCTGGTCTCCCAGCGCCCGCACGGGCCGGCCCCGGTGTTCGCCGAGTGCACCGACGACGAGGCCGAGGCCGGCTGGGTCGCGGCCCAGGTGAAGACGCTGCTGGACGAGGGGATCACCGCCGCGGAGATCGCCGTGCTGTTCCGCACCAACGGGCAGTCCCAGGCCCTCGAACAGGCCCTCGCCGCCGCCGGCATCGGCTACCAGCTGCGCGGTGGAGAGCGGTTCTTCTCTCGCCGCGAGGTGCGCGACGGCATCCTGCAGCTCCGCGCGGCGGCCCGTTCCGCCCAGGACGTGGCGGGGGACCAGGTGCCCGGCCGGGTGAGGGACGTGCTGGCCTCGCTGGGCTTCACGGAGACCGCCCCGCAGGCCTCGGGCGCGGTGCGGGAGAAGTGGGAGTCCCTCAACGCCCTGGTCGCCCTGTCCGAGGAGCTGGCCGCCGCGCGCGGAGACCAGTTCACGCTGACGGACCTGGTCGCCGAGCTGGACGAGCGGGCCGCCAGCCAGCACGCCCCCACCGTCCAGGGTGTCACCCTCGCGTCCCTGCACTCCGCCAAGGGCCTGGAGTGGGACGCCGTGTTCCTGGTCGGGCTGTCCGAGGGCCTGATGCCCATCAGCTTCGCCCAGACCCAGGAGGACATCGACGAGGAACGGCGGCTGCTGTACGTGGGCATCACCCGGGCCCGGTTGCGGTTGTTCCTGACCTGGACCCTGGCCCGCGGCACCGGAGGGCGCTCCACCCGCAAGCCGTCCCGGTTCCTCGAGGCGCTGGACCCGGAGGCCGGATCCCGGCACGGGGCCCAGTCCCGACGCCGGCCCTCCGGTCCGGGCGGGAACGGCACCGGCACGCGGGGCAACGGCCGCAAGCGCTCGCAACCGGCGCTCTGCCGCACGTGCGGGGCCCTGTTGGAGACCGGAGCCGAGCGGAAGACCGGTCGGTGCCTGGACTGCCCGGCCACCTATGACGAGGCCATGTTCGAGGAGCTCAAGGCCTGGCGGCTGTCCACCTCCCAGGCGGCCTCCCTGCCGGCCTTCGTGGTGTTCACGGACGCCACCCTCGTGGCGATCGCCGAGGCCGCCCCGAAGACCCCCGCCGAGCTGCTGCGGATCCCCGGGGTCGGCCGGTCCAAGCTGGAGAAGTACGGCCAGGACGTGCTGGAACTGGTCAACGGGACCACCCCGGCCTGATCACCCGGGGACGGCTGCCCCGGTGACGCACCCGCAGTCCCGGTGCGGGGGCACCGTCAGGGTGTCCACGCGGCCCGAGGCGGCCTGCAGGTGCAGCATCGTGCCGTCCGTGACCGTTCCGGTGTCGATCCACTGCAGCAGCTGCCGGGCCGCCAGGGCGCCGGCGGCCGTGGCCAGGGTAAGCTCCTCCCGGCCGGCCCTTGCCGCCAGCAGCGCGTCGGTCCGCGTGGAACGCAGGGGATCCGTGGCCGCCGCGGCCAGGTCCCAGCACAGCGGGCAGCCCGGCGCCCCGGGCGCGCACCACGGTCCGACCAGCACGTCGTCGTCCCGGACCACGACCGGCAGCAGCGGGTGGTCGGCGGCGCGCGCCAGGGCCACGGCCTCGAGATCGACCGCGCCGAGGGTGACCAGCACGGTGACGTCACCGCCCGGTCCCGGCCTGGCCGGGGACGTGAGCGGCAGGACGACGGGGTCGAGGCCGAGGTCGTCGATGCGCCGGGCCAGGGCCACCGGACGGATCCGTCCCAGGTCGGCGGGCAGGTACCCGGTGCCCAGGTCCCCGGTGGCCACCTCGGTGCAGTCCCACAGGACCAGCCGGCCGACGCCGGCCGCGGCCAGGCTGCGCGCCACGGCCGCGCCGGTCCGGCCCAGTCCGAGGACCTGTGCACCGGCCCGGTGACGCCGGGACACGATCTGGGCGGCACGCTCCCGGGAGTCCACCGGGCCGTGGTCGACGGCCAGGGCCGTGGCGACGTCCTGGGCGAGGACGTCGGCGGCGTGACCGGGGCCGGTGCCGGCCGGGGAGGGATGCCGGTGCAGGAAGCCCTCCAGCGAGGAGACCAGCGCCCGGGCCTCCGCGGGGTCCAGCCCGCAGTCGCGCACCACGTCCGGTTCCCGACCGTCCTCGATCCCGGACTGCATCCGGTCCAGGAACGCGAGGACCTCGGGCGAACAGCCGGACAGCTGGGTGGACCCCGTGCCGGACCCGATCTGGACGGCGTCCGGTGTCAGGCGGACCAGGGACAGGCCGGGGTTCAGGCGCATGGGACTCCTCGGGTGACCAGGCGGGGCTGGGGTCGTCCGACCATCGTGACACCACAGCGGCCGACCGCGGCGGGGTTGTCCACAACCCTCCCCGCGGGTCCCGGGCCGGCCGGTGCGCGACGGCAGAATGGACCCATGACCTCGACGCGCGGACGACGCCCCGCCGGCCCCGCCCGGCCCACCCGCCAGACCCTGGACCTGGAGGTGGACGGCACCCCGGTGCGCCTGGTGCGCTCGGCCCGGCGCACCCGGACCATCTCGGCGTCCTGGCGGGAAGGGCGACTTCAGGTGTCCGTGCCCATGGGGCTGGCCTCCGAGGAGGAGCACGAGTGGGCACGCAGGATGATCCGCAAGGTGGAGGCACGACGGCCGCAGGGCCCGGCCTCGGACGGCGAGCTCCTGTCCCGCGCCCGGGCGCTGGCCGGCCGGTACCTGGAGGGACGGGTGGACCCGCGCGAGGTCGTCTGGTCCACCCGGCAGCAGCGGCGCTGGGGATCGTGCACGCCCAGCACCGGCCGCATCCGGTTGTCCACGGAACTGGCGGACATGCCCGGCTGGGTCCTGGACGGGGTGATCGTCCACGAACTGGCACACCTGGAGCACGCCAACCACACGGCGGCGTTCCACGCCCTGGCGGACCGCTACCCGAGGCAGCGCGAGGCCATGGCCTTCCTGTCCGGGGTCAGCTTCGCGACCGGCCGGGGCCTGTCCGCCCCGGACGGGGAGCCGGACGGCCCGGACGGGGACGAAGCCGGAGGCTAACCCGCCGAGGGGCGGTCCCCGGGCTGGCCGGAACCGTCCGGGCCGCCGGTGTCCTCGCCGCGGTCCTGGTCGCCCCGGCCCTCATGGTCGTCGTACCCGCCCTCGAGCAGCTTGCGCAGGTCGTCGTCGAAACCGGCCGCCGCCTGTTCGCGCTTCTCGCGCCGGGCAACGTACCCGGCCGGGTCGTCAAGGTCCTCGCCGGTGGGCTGCAGTTCGGGGTGTCGCCAGATGTCGTCCCGGTACGCCCGGCCCTTCTCGGCCCCGATGGTCTCCCACAGGGTGGCCGCCTCCCGCAAGCGGCGGGGGCGCAGGTCGAGGCCGACCAGTGCCCCGAAGGCGTGCTCGGCGGGTCCGCCGGTGGCCCTGCGGCGGTTGATCGTCTCCCGCAGCGCGTTCGCCGCGTCCAGCGGGGCGGCCGCCTCGGTGACCACCACGTCCACCCAGCCCTCGATGAGCGCCAGGGTCGTCTCCAGCCGGTCCAGGGCCGCCTTCTGGGGGCCGGTGGGCTCGGGGATGAAGGACGCTCCCGAGAACGCGGCCTGCATGGACTCCGGGTCCGTCGGGTCGATCGACCGCGCGGCCTCCTCGATCCGGGACATGTCGATGTGGACCCCGGCCGCGTACTGCTCGATGGCCGCGTACAGGTCCCGCTCCAGCCACGGGGAGTGGACGAACAGGCGCATCCGGGCGACCTCGCGCAGGGCGAGGTAGATCCGGATCTGGTCGTCCGGGACCTGCAGGCCGTCGCCGAACTCCTCGATGTTCACCGGCACCATGGCCAGCTGGTGGCCCGCCACGGGGAAGCCGGGATCGGTGCCGGAGAGGACCTCCTGGGCCAGCGCCCCGACCGCCTGGCCGAGCTGGAGGCCGAACATGGTGCCCCCGAGGTTCTTGAGCATCGGCTGCAGGCCGCCCAGCATGCCCTGCATCTCCTCCGGCACCTGGCCCGGGAGCTGTTCGTTCATCACGCGGGTCATCGCCTCGGACATGGACACGGCCACGGGCTCGGTCAGCCGGCGCCAGGTGTCCATGGAGGCCTCCACCCACTCGGCACGGGACCAGGCCTTGCCCAGCAGGCCTGTCGACTCGATCTCGGTGGTACCGTCCAGCCAGAGTTCGGCCAGCCGCAACGCCTCGTCGATCTCCCGCCGTGCGAACGTGCCGACGGTGGGGTCCTGGCCGGCGACGGCCTGGCGGGCCGACTGGCGGGCGAGGGTCCAGTTCACCGGGCCGTCCTCGGGGGAGGACTGCATCATGGCCTGGAACTGCTGCATCATCTGGCCCATCATGGCCGGGTCGAGCTGCGAGGGGTCGAACGGCAGCCCGCCGGGCATGCCGCCCGGGCCGGCGCCCGGCCCGCCACCCATCCCGCCGAGGGCGCGGCGCAACTCCTCGGGGTCCGGACCGTCGCCGCCGAACATCCGGCGGAGCATCTCGGACAGCGGGTCGTCTCCGTCAGAGGAACCGGGGCCGTTGGGGGGATTCGTCATGGCCACCAGAGTATCCGCGCCAAAGGCCCGTGTCCGCAGCGCACGCACCGGTTCACTGTGGGCGCACAGCCGGCGTGCCGCACCCCCTAGAATGAAGTGCAGACCAGAGCCTCCCGGACCCGTCCGGGAGGCCCGCCCCTGCCACCCGGACGGTGCACGCCGCCATCCGGTGCAGTAGCCCATGAAGACAGGTGCCCCGCCGTGCGAGAGAACGGACACCCGCCGACGACGCCGTCGGCCGCGCCCGGATCCGGCGCCCCGGTCTCCTTCGCCCAGGCCGCGCGACGCTCCCGGGCCTCGCGCCGCCGTCGCCGGCTGACGATCGCCTCCGGGGGCGTGGCCGGGATCCTGACGCTCACGGCGCTGGCACTGCCCACCCCCTACATCATCGAGTCGCCCGGCCCCACCTTCAACACCATCGGAGAACACGACGGCTCGCCCGTGATCACCGTGGACGGCGCCCGGACCTATCCCACCGACGGTGCCCTGGACCTGACCACCGTCTACGTGTCGGGGCCGCCGACCGGATGGACCACCTTCCTGGACGTGGTCGCCGGCTGGGCCGACCCCACCCAGACGCTGATCCCCAGCGAACTCGTCTACCCCTCCGGCACCACGTCCGAGGAGGTCACCGAGGAGAACGACCTGGCGATGACCACCTCGCAGAACTGGGCCGTGGCCGCCGCGCTCGAGAACCTGGGGATCGACTACCGGCAGCAACTGTTCGTGGCGGACTTCGCCCCGGAGTCCCAGGCGACCGGGGTGCTGCAAGCCGGGGACCAGCTCGTCTCCGCCGGTGGCGTCGAGGTGACCGGGCTCGAGGGACTGAAGGACCAGCTCAACCGGTCGGACGGGCACACCGTCGACCTGGGGATCGTCCGCGACGGGACCGGGAGCACCGTCCAGGTCCCGGTGTACCCCGGACCGGACGGCAGCTGGCTGCTGGGCGTCTACCTGGACTCCGACTTCGAGTTCCCGGTGGACGTGACGATCTCCCTGGAGGACGTGGGCGGCCCCAGCGCCGGGATGATGTTCGCCCTGGGGATCATCGACGAGATGACCCCGGGCGCGATGACCGGGGGCCGGCACATCGCCGGCACGGGCACCATCGACCCCGACGGCACCGTGGGGGAGATCGGCGGCATCGTGCAGAAGGTGGCCGGGGCCCGCGAGGCCGGCGCCGAGCACTTCCTCGCCCCGGCCGGCAACTGCGAGGTGCTGGCAGGACGGGTCCCGGAGGGCATCGACGTGTACGCGGTGGGCACCCTGGACGAGGCCAGGTCCGCCGTGGAGGCCCTCGGCAAGGGGCAGGCACCGCGGGCCCCGGCCTGTGGCTGAGGTGCGGGTGAGGACTTGGACAACTGGAGACGAAGTGCGCCGGTCGGCGCAGAGGGGTAAGGGCACGTGAGTTTCGGACAAGGGTTTGGCGGTCTCTTCGGGGGACCTGACGATGGACGCGGTGGCGACCGCGGCCCGGGCGGTCCGGGTGGACTGTTCGGCGGCGGGGCGTCCGGCCCGGGCAGACCGGGTGGCCCCGGCCGTCCCGGCGAGCCCGGCGGCGGCAATGAGGCCGGCGCCTCCGGTCCCGGCGGGCGGCCCACCGGGCCACGGCGCCCCTCGGCGCTGGTGCTCACGATCGTGGTGGTCGCCGCGCTCGCGGTGCTGTTCATGTTCTTCGCCGGCATCTACGCGGACGTCCTCTGGTACAACCAGATCGGGTACTCCGAGGTCTTCTGGACGGAGATCTGGACGCGGGCGGCCCTGTTCCTGATCGGCGGCGCCATCATGGGCGCCGCCGTGTGGCTGTCCATGTGGCTGGCCTGGCGCAGGCGGCCGCAGAACCTGCACACCCAGACCCGGGACAGCCTGGCCCAGTACCAGAGGCAGCTGGAGCCGATGCGGCGCCTGGTCTTCATCGGCATCCCCGTGGTGATCGGCTTCTTCGCCGGGTCCGCCGCGATGAACGCCTGGCAGGACGTGCTGCTGTTCTTCAACCAGGTGCCCTACGCCGGGGCACCCGGGGAAGCGGTCACGGATCCCGAGTTCGGGCTGAACTACACCTTCTACATGGCCACGCTGCCCTTCCTCGGCCTCGTGGTCGGCTACCTGATCTCGGTGGTGCTGATCGCGGGCATCGCCGGGCTGCTGGTGCACTACCTGTACGGCAGCGTCCGGGTGAAGGAGCAGGGCGGGGTCGTCATCGAGCGCCCGGCCCGCGTGCACATCGCCGTCTTCGCCGCGCTGTTCCTGCTGCTGCAGGCGGCCAACTACTGGCTCAACCGCTACCGGACCCTGCAGTCGCAGGACGGCACCTGGGCCGGGGCCATGTACACGGACGTCAACGCCGTGATCCCCACCTCCACGATCCTGGCCGTGGCCGCCCTGCTGGTGGCCGTCCTGTTCGTCGTCACCGCCTTCTCCGGCCGGTGGCGGATCTCCCTGGTCGGCACCGCGGTCCTGGTGGTCGCGGCCATCGTGGCCGGCGCCGCCTACCCGTTCCTCATCCAGGAGTACCAGGTCAAGCCCTCCGAGGAGACCCTCGAGCAGGACTACATCGCCCGGAACATCGAGCACACGCGTGAGGCCTACGGGCTCTCGGCGGTGGAGGCCACGCAGTACGCCGGCTCCACCGACGCGCAGGCGGGCAGCCTCGAGGGCGAGGCCGAGAACACGGAGAACGTCCGCCTGATGGACCCGAACCTGCTCTCGCGCACGTTCGGCCAGCTCCAGCAGTTCCGGCCGTACTACTACTTCCCGGACACCCTGCACGTGGACCGCTACGACGTCGAGGGCGAGAAGCAGGACACCATCATCTCTGTGCGCGACGTCAACGTGGACCCGACGTCCTCGTGGGTGAACCAGCACATCATCTACACCCACGGGTACGGCGTGGTCGCCGCGGATGCCTCCGAGGTCGCCGCGGGCGGCCGTCCGTCCTTCCTGCTCTCCGGCATCCCCACCAAGGGCGTGCTGGGCGACGACACGAGCTACGAGCCCCGCATCTACTTCGGCACGAACTCCCCGAGCTACTCGATCGTCGGGGCCCCAGAGGACGCCCCGGCGCGTGAGCGTGACCGGCCGCAGGACGCCAGCAGCGAACAGGACACCAGCTACAGCTTCACCGGTGAGGGTGGGCCGTCCGTGGGCGGGTTCTTCAACCAGCTGGTCTACGCCATCAAGTTCGGCTCCACGGAGATCCTGCTGTCCTCGGACGTGAACTCCGAGTCGCAGATCCTCTACGACCGTGACCCGGTCGAGCGGATCGAGAAGGTGGCCCCGTACCTGACCGTCGACTCCAACGCCTACCCGGCGATCGTGGACGGGCGCGTGCAGTGGATCGTGGAGGGATACACCACCTCGGACTCCTTCCCGTACTCCACCGCGCAGCAACTGGACTCCGCGACCCGGGACGCCCTCAACACGGACGCCGCGACCAACCTCACCGGCCGGGTGAACTACATCCGCAACTCGGTGAAGGCCACCGTGGACGCCTACGACGGCTCCGTCACCCTGTACGCCTGGGACGAGGAGGACCCGCTGCTGCAGGCCTGGCAGAAGGTCTACCCGACCTCCCTGCAGCCGTACTCGGAGATGAGCGCTAACCTCATGGACCACGTCCGCTACCCGGAGGACATGTTCAAGGTCCAGCGCGAGCTCCTGGGCCGCTACCACGTGACCAACCCGGTGGACTTCTACCAGAACAACGACGCCTGGTCCGTCCCCGCCGATCCGACCCAGGACGACCCGACGGTCAAGCAGCCGCCCTACTACATGACCCTGCGGATGCCGGGCAAGGACGAGCCGGCGTTCTCCCTGACCAGCAACTTCATCCCGCAGATCACCCAGGGCGCCCAGCAGCGCAACGTGCTGTACGGGTTCCTGTCCGCCAACGGCGACGCCGGCACCGGCAAGGACGGCGAGAAGGCCGAGGGCTACGGGCACCTGCAACTGCTCGAGCTGCCGCGCCAGACGGCCATCCCGGGACCGGGCCAGGCCCAGGCGAACTTCGACTCCAACGCCCAGGTCTCCCAGGAGCTGAACCTGCTGCGCCAGGGTGCCTCCGAGGTCATCAACGGCAACCTGATCACCCTGCCGGTGGCCGAGGGCATCCTGTACGTCCAGCCGGTCTACATCCAGTCGACCGGCCCGACCTCCTATCCCACGCTGCGCAAGGTGCTGGTCGCCTTCGGCGAGGAGGTGGGCTTCGCCAACACCCTGGAGGAGGCCCTGGACCAGGTGTTCGAGGGTGACTCCGGGGCCTCCACGGCCGACGGACAGGACCCCTCCACGGAACCCGGGGAGGGGGAGCCCGGTTCCCAGCCGCAGGCTCCGGAGAACCAGAGCGCCCAGGAGAAGCTCAGCCAGGCCCTGACGGACGCCAACGAGGCGATCCAGGCCTCCGAGGAGGCCCTGGCCTCGGGCGACTGGACAGCGTACGGCGAGGCGCAGAAGCGCCTCAACGACGCGCTGACGCGGGCGACACAGGCGGACGACGAGATCCGCGGTGCCGCCCCGGACAACGCCCAGGGAGGCGAGGCGCCCGCCGAGGGCGCCGAGCAGCCCACGGACGGCGCCACGGAGGGTGCCGGCACCGAGGGCTGACCGCGGCCGCCGGCGCACTCTCCGGCTTCGGGGGCAGGGAGACCTGCCCCCGAAGTGTTTCCCGGGGCCCCGCGCCGACGATTTGAGTTCGTGCCGCATGGTCTGTATAGTCATTGAAGTCGACGCGGGGTGGAGCAGTTCGGTAGCTCGCCG
>NZ_CALMQR010000062.1:0-33683 GCF_937871995.1 uncultured Citricoccus sp.
ACCGCCCGCACCGGGGTGACCGCCGAGGACGTCTGCAAGCGCCTGATCGACTACGGCTTCCACGCCCCCACGCTGGCCTTCCCGGTGGCGGGGACCCTCATGGTCGAGCCCACCGAGTCCGAGGACCTGGCCGAGATCGAGCGGTTCATCGACGCGATGATCAGCATCCATGCCGAGATGGAGGCCACCACGCCGGAGACGCTGAACGCGTCCGTCCTGCGCAACGCCCCCCACACCGCCTCGGTGCTCACCGCTGACGAGTGGGACCGGGAGTACCCCCGTTCGCGGGCCGCCTACCCGGTGGAGAGCCTGCGGGTCGACAAGTACTTCGCCCCGGTCGGCCGGATCGACGGGGCGTGGGGTGACCGCAACCTGTTCTGCTCCTGCCCGCCGGTCGAGTCCTTCGAGCCCGTCGCCGACGAGGCCAAGGAGGCGGCGAACCCCACCGCCGTGGCCGACGCCGTCGAGTCCTCGTCCTCCGTTTCCCACTGACAGGAGACCGTCATGTCACCGAACCAAGACCTCCGCACCACCCCGTTGCACGCCGTCCACGCCGAGGCCGGGGCCACGTTCACCGACTTCGGAGGCTGGCAGATGCCGCTGAAGTACGGCTCGGAGCTCTCCGAGCACCACGCCGTGCGCAAGGCGGCAGGGCTGTTCGACCTCTCCCACATGGGTGAGGTCCGGGTCACCGGCCCGCAGGCCGCCGAGGCCCTGGACTACGCCCTGACCGCGCGCGTCTCCAACGTGGCACCGGGGCGGGCCAAGTACTCGCTGATCTGCACCGAGGCCGGCACCATCCTGGACGACCTGATCGTCTACCGGCTGGACGACGGCCAGGACGACTCGGCGCGTGAGTACCTGGTGGTGCCCAACGCCGGCAACGCCTCCTCCGTGGCGGCCGCGCTGACCGAGCGCTCCGTCGGCTTCGAGGCCACCGTCCGCAACGAGTCGGCGCAGACGGCCCTGGTGGCCATCCAGGGTCCCGAGGCGGCCCGCGTCCTGTCCCTGGTGCTGCCGGAGGATGAGGCCGCGGCCCTGCCGGAGCTGAAGTACTACGCGGCGCGGACCGTGACCGTGCGCACCGGCACCGGTGAGGTGCCCGTGCTGCTGGCACGCACCGGGTACACGGGCGAGGACGGCTTCGAGCTGATCATCGGCCCGGTGGCCGACCGGGACGAGCTGTCCGCGGCGGCGACGGCCGTGTGGCACGCCCTGTCCGCGGCGGGCGCCGAGGCCGGCGTGGAGGTGCTGCCGTGCGGCCTGGCCAGCCGGGACTCGCTCCGGCTGGAGGCCGGCATGCCGCTGTACGGCAATGAACTGGACCTGGGGCACCTGCCCTCGGAGTCCGGTGCCGGGATGGCCGTGCCGCTGAAGTCCAAGGAGACGGACTTCGTGGGCCGTGACGCCCTGCTCGCCGCGCGCGAGGCCGGCACCGGCACGACCTCCGGCCAGGCGATCGTGGCGCTGCGGGCGGCCGGCCGCCGCGCGGCCCGGGCCGGTTACGCCGTGCTCGACGGCGACGGCAACCGGATCGGCGAGGTCACCTCCGGGATCCCCAGCCCGACGCTGGGTTACCCGATCGCGCTGGCGCGGGTGGACGTGACGCACCGGGAGCCGGGTACCGAAGTGGCCGTTGACCTGCGCGGCAAGGCCGAGCCGTTCACCGTGGTGGAGCTGCCGTTCTACCGTCGGCAGGACTGAGCCTGGGGTGGGGGTCCCGCTTGCTAGACTTCGCTGAGCCAGCGGGCCCCCGTCCCGGCCCTCCCATCACCGCAGGAAGACCATGACTCAACAGCGAACCGCCGGGCGGATCTCCGTCCTGGGGATCATCGCGTTCGTGCTGCTCGCGGCCCTGCTGCTGACGCTGGCCGTCCTCAGTGCAGTCAAGGGAGTCCGCACCGCCCAGTCCTACGGGAACGTGGTGCGCGTCGTGGACGGCCACACCATCGTGGTGAACATGGACGGCACCGAGGAGACCGTGACCCTGGCCGGAGTGCAGGCGCCGCTGAGCGCTCCCGAGGGCAAGAAGACCACCCTGGACAACTGCCTGGCCGAGGAGTCGACGGCGAACCTGTCCGGGATGCTGGAGTCCGGTGACTCCATCCAGGTGCAGTACGTGGACGGTCCCGGGGACACCCGGTTCGTGCTGGCACGCTCCGGCGGCCAGGTGATCAACGTCGTCCAGGTCGAGGCCGGACTGGCCGTCCCGGTGCGCGAGCAGCCGATGGGACAGCTCGGGGCCGACCTGCAGGAGGCGCAGGAGACGGCCCGTACCGACGAGGCCGGCCTGTACTCTCCGTCCGTGGACTGCACCCTGCCCGGCAGGGTCGCGCCCGTGGTCGACGTGCTGCGCGGGCTGCCGGAGGGCGGGCCGTCCTCGGCCGCGGAGGCCGACGAGCAGATCGAGGCGGTTGCGGCCGCCGTGGAGCAGGGCGTCACCGCGGAGAAGGTGTTCGCCACGATCGACCCCGAGGGGACCTCCCTCTCCTCGCTCGCCTGGGGGGAGGACGTGCCCCGGTTGCGGCAACGGCTGGATGAGGCCCTGACCCAGGCGCAGACCGAGCTGGCGTCCCTCCAGACCACCCGCGGCGTCCTGCTGACCCGTGAGCGCGAGGAGGCCGCGCGCCAGCGGGAGGAGGCCCGCCAGGCCGAGCTCGCCCGCCAGGCCGAGGCCGCTCGCCAGGCCGAGCTCGCCCGCCAGGAGGCCGCTCGCCAGGCCGAGCTCGCCCGTCAGGAGGCGGCCCGTCAGGAGGCCGCCCGCGAGGACGCGCGGGAGGATGAACGGCGCCGGGCCGAGGAAGAGGCCCGCCGCAAGGCGGAGGAGAGCTCCAGCCCCACGCCCTCCACGAGTGCATCGGCATCACCGAGCCCGTCGAAGCCGAGCTCCTCTCCCTCCTCGTCCCGCCCCTCGGCGGACGACGACGAGGAATCGTCCGGCCCCGCACGCGAGGACTGAGGCCCGGCCATGTCCATCCCGCAGCCGGGGGCATCCGGCCGCGGGCCGGCATCGGGATCCGCCGCACAGCAGGCGCCGCGCGCCCACGGTTTCCCGTCCCCGGCCCGCGATTACCTCGATGGCGGCATCGACCTGAACCGTGAACTGGTCCGCGACCGCACGTCCACCTTCCTGATGAGGGTGGCCGGCAACGCGATGGCCGCCTCCGGGATCCGCGATGGCGACGAGCTGGTGGTGGACCGGGCCGCCACCCCGCGCCACGGGTCGGTGGTCGTGGCGGTCCTCGACGGTGAGCTGGTGGTGCGCCGGATGGTGTTCGATGGCACCGTCCCGGGACTCGCGGTGGATGCCCCTCCCGCGGCGCTCGGCTCGCACACACGGTCGGCTGCGGGCCCGGGAACCGTGATCCTGGAGTCCGACGACGGCGCCGCCCCGGTCGTGCTGCCGGCCGCCGGTCCCGAGGGCCTGCGGGTCTGGGGCGTGGCGACGTATTGCCTGCACCGGTTGTGAGGGCCGCACACCGGTTCCGGGCGGAACGGGACGGAGGCCGGCGATGACCCAGGCCATGGCGCTGGTGGACGTCAACAACTTCTACGTCTCCTGCGAGCGGGCCTTCGACCCGCGGCTCGAGGGGCGTCCCGTGGTGGTGCTGTCCAACAACGACGGCTGCGTGGTGGCGCGCTCCCCGGAGGCCAAGGCCCTGGGGCTGAGGACCGGGACGCCCTGGTTCCAGCTCGCCCCGCAGGCCTCCGCCTGGGGCCTGGTGGCCCGGTCGTCGAACTACGAGTTGTACGGGGACATGTCCGCGCGGGTGATGGAACTGCTGGGCCGGTGGGGGACGTGGCAGCAGGTGTACTCCATCGATGAGTGCTTCCTCGGCCTGACCGGTACGCCGGAACAGGTGCTGGAGACCGGGCGGCGCATCCGCGCGGCCGTGCAGCGGAACCTCGGGTTGCCGGTGTGCGTGGGCATCGCGCCCACGAAGACGCTGGCGAAATTCGCCAACCACGTGGCCAAGAACAACCCGGACGACGAGCGGATCGGCGGGGTGTTCTCCGTGTCCGCGCGGCCCCGGGCGGTGGAGGCGCTGATGTCCGGGCTGCCGGCGACCGAGGTCTGGGGCGTGGGCCGGAAGACGGGCGAGAGACTGGACCGGCTGGGCATTCGCACGATCGCGGAGCTGAGGGCCTCGGACCCGGCCTGGATCCGGTCGCGGTTCTCCGTGGTGCTGGAACGGACGGTGCTGGAACTGAACGGGACGCCGAGCGTTCCGGACGTGGACGAGCACGCCGGTCCGACCCAGGTCATCTTCTCCCGCTCGTTCTCCCGGCCGGTCACCGCCGCGGACGAGATGGACGATGTCATGAACGTCTATGCGCAGCGGGCCGCCGCCCGGCTGGCCATGCAGGGCCAGCAGGCCCGGATGGTCACCGTGACGGCCGGGACCTCGAGGTTCACCGGGCCGGACGGGTCGGTCTCCCGGGCCGTGGCCCTGTCCCGGGCCACGGCGGACCCGGTCACCATCACCCGCTCGGCCGTGCGCGCGATGCGCTCCGTGCTCACTGAGGGCGTGCCGTACACCCGGGCCGGTGTGATGCTGACCGGGCTGGAGCCGGCCGGGACGGCGCAGGAGATGCTCGCGGGCTTCGGCGACCAGGAACCGGACCGGCACCTCGAGGCGGTGCTGGAGCGGGTGCGCGGCCGGTTCGGCGGGACGTCGATCGGCCTGGGCCAGGGTGGGCTGAGCGAGCAGGGATCGTGGACGATGCGGCGCGAGTTCGCCTCGCCGCAGTACACCACCCGGTTCTCGGACCTGCCGGTGGTCAGGGCCTGAGCGCTGGCCGGCCCAGGGGCCGCCACGGGAAACCGGGGCCAGGTGGCGGGCCGGGACCCAGCGGGGAACCGGGGCCAGGGACGGAAGCGGGATCGGACGGGGAGTCGCTGGTCAGTCGAGGGACAGCGTGACCAGGCCCAACTGTGCGGCCCGGATGATCGCCTGCACGCGGTCGCGCACCTCGAGCTTGTCCAGGATCTTGGTGAGGTTCGCCTTGACGGTCGACTCGGAGATGTGCAGTTCGTCCGCGATCTCGGTGTTCGACCGGCCGCGCGCCAGCATCCGCAGCACGTCCAGTTCCCGCGGGGTCAGCTCGGAACCGTCCGGGTCCCCCGGCTTCGCGCCGTTGCTGAGGGAGGGGCGGTCGTCCTCGATGGAGGACAGCAGCTTGCGCGTCACGGCGGGGGAGAGGACCGACTCGCCCCGGTGCACGCTGCGGATGGCGCTGACGATCGTCTCCGGCGCGGCGTCCTTGAGCAGGTACCCGCCGGCGCCGGCACGCAGCGCGGGCACGAGGTACGGCTCCGAGGTGAACGTGGTGATGGCCAGCACGCTGGTCTCCGGGAACTCCGCCGAGATGCGCGCGGTGGCCTCCACGCCCCCCATGACGGGCATCTGCATGTCCATGAGGACCACGTCCGGGTGGGTGGCCTGACAGGCCTCCAGGGCCTCGACGCCGTTGGCGGCGACACCCACGCAGTGCATGTTGGGGGCGTTCTCGACGAGCAGTTTCAGGGCACCGCTCATGAGCGGCTGGTCGTCCACGATGAGCACTGCGATATTGCGGTCGGGCATGGCCCAAGCGTAGCCTTCCTTCACCCCCGACCTTTGAAGAGCCTGTAATTTGTGCCACATGCTGGTAAAGCGCTTGTCAGACCCTGATAATGGAGACATGAAACGTCCTCTCATGGCCTCGATGGCCGCTGTGCTCGTCTCGTCCGCCCTCGTCGTCTCCCCGGCCGCTGCCGTGGAGACCTCTACCTCTGAAGCTGTCGTGCTGCCCCCCACCCACGAGCTCCAGGTCGATCCCACCTACAAGTCCGATGGAGAGCTGTCCACCATGGGCTTCGGCGCCGGATCGCGGGTCTTCTGGTGCTGGTTCGGCGCCTGCTAGGCAACCATGACCGCTGATGAGTCGGCTGGCCCCACCGTGGGGCCGGCCGACTTTTGGTCTGCCCGGCCCCTGAACCGGGCCATGCTCGTGCTGGCCTCGCTCTTCGCGACGGTTTCGTTCGCCTCCGACTTCGCGAATGCGATCACGGGGTCCGGGACGTTGGATGCCCCGCAAACGCTGGTCATCCTGCTGAACTGTCTGGCCATCTACGTTCTCTGGACGCGGACCACGTTCGCGTTCGCCGCGCTCATCCCGGCGCTGGTGGCCAGCCATCTCCTGGATGCCTTCTGGATGACGTCCCTGGTGGTTCCGCTGCTTCTCGGCGCCGTGGCGGCCACGGCCCAGAAGTCCTTCAGCCTGGTGGCCCTTGCCGTGTCCGTGGCCTGGACATTGCTCATTCCCTTCACCACAACGACCTTCGGACCCGTGGTGTGGGTCGCCTTGATCTTCGTCGCCCTGGGATGGGGTGTCGGGAACTTCGTCGGTTTCCTCCTGGATCGCCGGCTCCAAGACCAGGCGCGCGTGGCGGAGGCCACCAGGCGCGCGGCGCGGGCCGCCCAGGAGGAGCGCAAGTCCCTGGCCCGGGACCTGCACGACATCGTGGCGCACAACCTCACGATCATCTCGATGCAGACCCGTGCTGCACAGTACGCCGGCACGGATGAGGCCGCGCGCCACGCCGTGGACGTGGTGGGGCATTCGGCCACGGAAGCACTGGCCGACCTCCGCCGCATGCTGTCCCTGCTCCAGGCGGAGGGCCTCGTCGCCGGAGATCAGGAGGCCGCACAGATCGAACTCGGCGAGGGAGCGGCCGCCCTGGACCTCGAGTACGGCGCCGTGAAGTTCGGTCGCATGCTCGAGGGTCTCGGGATCGAGACCCACGTGGAGACGGAAGGGCTCGACCAGGACATCCCACGGAGCGTGCAGACGGCCCTGTACCGCGTCCTGCAGGAGGCGGTGACGAACGTGGCCAAGCATGCGGCCGAGGGGGGCCAATGCAGGATCTGCATCCGCGTCAACGACGACCGGCTGGAACTCGCCGTGGACAACACGCTTCCCGTCCGAGGCGCGCCGGCCCGGGCAGGCTGGAACTCCTCCGGCAGTGGCCTGATCGGGATGCGCGACCGGGTCGATGCCTTCGGCGGGACCATGAGTTCACAGCGGGACGGTAGCTGGTGGCGGGTCAGGGCTGAGGTGCCCCTGCAGGAGGCCGCCGCCTAATGTGATGTGGGTCACATAAGACGCCGAAAGTCTAGCCAAAGGTCTAATGGTGGTGGCTTAGGGCTCGCCTATAACCTAAAGGGGCCCCATGAGACGGTGCACACGGATCAGGACGGTGGAATCAGCCCGGGGGGATACGGGCCCACCAACCTATAATCCGCTGAGAGGCGGTGGCCATGCCACCGCCTCTCAGGTGTTTAACGCCCATCTTCCGCACCCGCTTCGGTGCTGACCAGCACGTCTGCCGAGCCCGACGGACCGAGTATGACGTCGGCCGATCGCGGCCCAGCGTTAAAGTGGCTGGAATGAACGCCGTATCTGGCGCCTCCGCCGGACATCCGGTGCGCGCTCACTCCTCGTGGGTCCCGATCGTCATCGCCGGCGTGGCAGCGGCCATGCACATCTGGAAGCTGCCGGAGGCGCTGTCCTACATCCAGCAGGACCTGGGCATGACCCTGGTCGAATCCGGGGTGCTCCTGGGCATCGTCCAGGTCGGCTCCATGCTGCTGGGCCTGGGCGTCTCCCTGTTCTCCGAGGTGATCGGACTGCGGCGGACGCTGCTGATCGGCATGGCGCTGCTGACGGTCGGCTCCCTGGCCGGGGCCTTCGCGGACTCCACCGGGTTCCTGATGGCCACGCGCGCGCTCGAGGGCGTGGGCTTCCTGATGGCCACGGTGGTCGCGCCGCCGCTGATCCGCCTCACGGCGCACCCCGCCCGGGCGAACATCGCCTTGGGCTGGTGGGCGGCCTTCCAGGGCATCGCCACGTTCCTGGCGGTCCTGACCTCCACCCTGCTGCTGACCGCGGTGAGCTGGCAGGCCTGGTGGGTCACCATGGCCGTGATCACGGCCGCGACGATTCCCCTGCTGCTGGTGTTCGTCGCCCCGCCGCCGGCGGGGCGTGGGGCCAACGTGCGACTGGCCGCGCGTCGGGTGCTGGCCACCGTGAAGACCTCCACGCCCTGGATCGCCGGCCTCGTGTTCGCCTGCTACACCCTGCAATGGGGTTCGGTGATCGGCTTCCTGCCCACCATCTTCGACGAGGCCGGCGTCGGGGGACTGTGGCCCGGCATCGTCACCGCCATCGTCGGCGGCCTGAACGGCGTCGGCAACATCGTGACCGGCCGCCTGCACCAGCGCGGGATACCGATGCGGCGACTGATCCTCATCGGCCTCATCACGATGGGGGTGACCTCCGTGATCACCTTCGCCCCGGACTGGAGCGGCGTGCGCGGCGGGCTTGCCGTCCAGATCGTGGCCGTCGCGCTGTTCTCCGGGGTCGGTGCCCTGATCCCTGCCTCGCTGAACCGGATCGCCGTGGACATCGCTCCGCCCGACGGGTCACCCGCTGCGGTCGTGGGCCTGATGGTCCAGATCTACAACGGGGCGAACTTCGTCGGCCCGATCATCCTCGCTGCCATCGCCACGGCGGCCGGGAGCTGGCACTACTCGTGGATCATGACCGGTGCGGCGACCCTGCTCGGGGTCCTGCTGGCCGCGCGCTTCCTGTCCGAACGGCAACTGGGGCTGGACTTCCGCCACCACGGCTGACACCACCCCGGCGCGGGATCAGGCGCAGCCCTCCGGGCCGCAGGCCTGGCCGTCGAGACCGGCACCGGCGGCTTCGCCCGTCCCGGCGGTCACGGGCTGCACCATCCGCAGCGGCTGGAACTCAGACCAGGCCTGCTGCAGGGCCTGGGCGAACAACTCGGTCGGCTGGGCCCCGGAGATGCCGTAGGTGCGGCCGAGAACGAAGAACGGGACGCCGGTGACTCCCAGGGCACGGGCCGTGGCCACGTCCTCTGCCACGGCGGTCTCCCACCGGTCCTCGGTCAGGGCCTCGTGCACCTGGGCCTGCGTCAGTCCCGCGGCAGTGCCCAGCCGGGCCAGCACCTGCTCTTCGCCGATGTCGAGGCCCTGCTCGAAGTGGGCCCGGAACAGCTGTTCCTCCAGCGCCTCCGCGGTCCGCAGCCCCTCCGCCTTGGCACGCTGGATGACGCGATGGGCCTTCCACGAGTTCGCGACCACGAGGTTGTCGAAGTCGTACTCCAGGCCCTCACCGCGTGCCTGCTCGGTGACGTGCGCGAGCATGCGGGTCACCTGCTCGCGCGGCATGCCCTTGGCCTGGACCAGGTAGTCCACCTCGCTGCGGTGGTCATGCTCGGGCAGGGAGGGATCCAGCTGATAGCTCTTCCACTCCACCTCGACCTGGTCCCGGTGCTCGAAGGACTCCAGCGCCCTCTCGAACCGGCGCTTGCCGATGAAGCACCAGGGGCACCCGACGTCAGAAAAAATCTCGATCTTCACAACCAGGCACAACCCAGGATCAGCGGCGCACTATTCCCCAGGCCGTCAGGACTGCCGCAGGCCACCCTGCCAGAGGGCGGCGAAGGGGGTGTTTCCGGCGACGCGCTGGCGGATGCCCTCGGTGACGAACTCCTTGGCGCGGCGGGCGGCGTCCAGGGGAGCGGCACCCTTGGCGAGCTCCGCGGTCACGGCTGCCGCCAGCGAGCAGCCGGCGCCGGACACCGCGTGCTCACCGATCTTGGGGGCTGACAGCACCTCGAGGGTCTCGCCGTCGTAGTAGACGTCCACGGCGTCGGGTCCGGACAACCGGACCCCGCCCTTGGCCAGCACGGCGGCGCCGGAGACCTCGTGGATCCGCTTCGCGGCGTCCTTCAGGTCACCCAGGGACTCGATCGTCATCCCGGAGAGCTGCTCGGACTCGAAGTGGTTGGGCGTGGTGAAGGTGGCCAGGGGCAGCAGCTCTGCCTTGAGGGCCTGGTCGGTGTCCAGGGCGTGGCCCGGCTCCTGGCCCTTGCAGATCAGGACCGGGTCGAGGACCACGTGGTCCCAGTCCTGGGTCCTCAGGGCGGTGGCCACGGTCGAGATGGTGGCCGGGGACCCCATCATGCCGAGCTTGGTGGTCTTCAACTGTCCGGCGTAATCGGCCTGGATCGCCTCGAGCTGGTGCGCGATGACGTCGGGATCCACGGGAACGAACCGATGGTTCCAGTCATCCTGGGGGTCGAACGCCACGATGCAGGTCAGGGCCACCATGCCGAAGGCGCCGAGCTCCTGGAAGGTCTTGAGGTCGGCCTGGGCGCCGGCGCCACCGGTGGCCTCCGATCCGGCGATCGTCAGGGCGAGAGCGGGGCTGTGCACGTCGTACGGGTCTGTCGTGGGCATGCGCACCATGTTAATCCCCGTTCCCGGGGCCAGGTGCCTGGCCGGCGTCGTCCCCGGGGCGGACCACGGTGACCAGGGGACGGGCCAGGGCGCGGCCCAGGGCCATCAGGACGGCCGCCGGGAACCCGACCACCGGGATGAGCATGGGCACGAGGCCGCCGACCCCGGAGAACAGCACGGCCAGGCCGTAGAGCATGCCCACCAGGGCGTAGCCCAGCACGTGGATCCACTGGTTGAGCTTGAACCGGAACAGCCAGTTGACCAGCAGGCACAGCGGCAGGCCGATGACCATGCCCGCCAGCCCCACGATGCTCAGCAGCGGGGTCAGGGAGCCATAGGCCTGCAGGGCCGGGACGAGGCTGAGGACCAGCACGATGGCGGCCATCAGCAGGTTCGGGACCAGCCAGGCGACCAGGAACCCGTACAGGGACATCCTCAGGTGCGGGCGGGACCCGGCGGGGACCGTGCTCCGCCGACGTCGGCTCGGCTTGACCGGGATGGGGGTCGTCATGGGGTGGCTCCAGAACTGGCAGGGGGCGCGCGGGCCGTGCCAGTCTACCGTCGGGGCCGGTCCGTGGCCTCAGACGACGACGCCGGCCGGGAAGTTCTGCGGCCCGCGCGGCGTTGTACTGGAGTTGCGGCCGAACCGGCCGCGCCACGCACCGACCGGAGGGCAGTCATGCTCGAGATCTTGACCGGGTCCGGACTGGCCACGGCCGCCGGCCTCAACGCGTACATCCCCATGCTCGTGCTGGGCCTGCTGGACCGCTTCACGTCCCTGGTGGAGCTGCCGACCGCCTGGCAGTGGCTCTCCCACGACGCCACCCTGTGGATCCTCGCGGCGCTGCTCGTCCTGGAGGTGGTGGCGGACAAGATCCCGGTGCTGGACAGCGTCAACGACGCCGTGCAGACCGTCATCCGGCCTGCCGCCGGCGGCATCACCTTCGCCTCCGGGGTCGGGACGGAGACGGTCACCGTCCAGGACCCCGGTGCACTGTTCGCCGGTGAGGCGTGGATCCCGGTGGTGGTCGGTGCGGGGCTGGCCCTGCTCGTGCACCTGTTCAAGGCCACCACCCGCGCCGGCGCGAACACCGCCACCGCCGGGGCCGCCGCCCCGGTGCTGTCCACCGCTGAGGACACCGCGTCCATCCTTCTGGCCCTGACGGCGGTGCTCCTGCCGGTGTCCGTGGGGATCCTGCTGGTGCTGATCGTGGTGGGGCTGTGGCTGCTCGGCCGGTGGGTCCTCCGCCGTCGTCACCGGGACCGCCTGATGAGCCGCGAGGACCGGTACTTCGCCGTCTGACCGGCTGGGTGACCCCGGTGCGCTCCGTCCCCGGGGAGCGCTCGCGCCGGACGTGTGACAAAATTGGTGACAATCCAGGCCATCGCGGCCGACGAGTGGGGAGGCATCAGTGGCGACCGGAACCAGGACGGGCACGACGGTGACCGCGGCGGACGTGGCCGCCCGGATCCGGGAGGCCATCTCCGCCGGGGAACTGGTCCCCAACCAGCGGCTCGTCGAGGCCGATCTGGCCGAGGCCTACGGTGCCAGCCGCGGGCACGTCCGCACGGCGCTGGGTGAGTTGACGGTCGAGGGGCTCGTGGAGCGGATCCAGAACCGCGGCGCCCGGGTACGCTCGGTCCCCCTGGAGGAGGCCCTCGAGATCGTGGAGGTGCGCGCCGCCCTCGAGGCGCTGTGCGCCGCGCGGGCCGCCGAGCGGATCACCGACGACCAGGCCGAGGAGCTGCGGGCCATCGGGCGGGCCATGGAGGCGGCCGTCCGGGACCATGACCAGTCGGCCTACGCGCGCGGCAACACCGACCTGCACGGCATGCTCATCCGGGTGTCCGGCCAGCGGACGGCCGCGGCGACCATCGACCGGCTGCGGGCCCAGGCCGTGCGCTTCCAGTACCGCCTCTCCGCCCGGCCCGGCCGGTCCCAGCAGTCCCTGCCCGAACACCTGGCCATCATCGAGGCCGTCTGTGCCCGGGACCCGGAGGGCGCCGCGCGGGCGATGCGGGATCACCTGGCCTCGGTGTCCGAGGCGATCGTCGAGTCCACCCGGGACTGAGCGGGCCCCCTCCCCGTCCGCAGGTGAGACGCGCGAGATCGCGGAGGGCGATGGTGACCCGGCCGGTCGCACAGGACGGCAGCCGCCCGACGACGTGCCCACTGTCGGGTCCGTGCGGACCCGGGCATCGTCACCGGGCGGCTGCCGTGGGTGGTGGCATGGCCGGGGGGTCAGTCCGTGCGGACCGTCCGGGGATCGACGTTCCGGGCCGTGAAGATCAGCAGTCCCGAGGCCAGGATGGGGAGGATGCCCCACCACAGGGCCGCATTGATCCAGCCGCTGCCGGCCGCGAGGGTGGCGGTGATCAGCAGGCCGCCGATGATCGCGCCGACCTGGCCGGCCGCGTTGATGATCGAGCTGCCGGTGGCGCGGGTGTGCACGGGGTAGCTCTCGCCGGTGAAGAACAGCAGGGCCGAGAAGGGACCGATCAGGAAGAACAGCCCGGCGCTGTAGAACGCCACGATGAGCGCGAAGCTCCCGCTCGGTGCCTGGATCATGATGAAGAACGAGACGGCGCAGAGGATCCAGCCGAATCCGATCGCGTTGCGGCGGCCGATCCGGTCCCCCAGCCACCCGTGGAACAGGTACCCGGCGAAGGCCGTGGCATTGGAGATGATCAGGATCAGCAGCGCGTTGTCGAAGGCGATGTCCTTGCCGTCGGGTGCCGTCAGCAGCGAGGTGCCCAGGATCGAGAAGGCCAGGACGCCCAGCCAGTTCAGGAGGAAGGCGCCGCCGATCGACAGGGTGGACCGCAGGGACTCACCCCGGAAGACCGATACGAGGGGACTGTCCTGGGCGGTGATGTCGATGCCGTACTTCACGCCCAGGCGCTGCGCCTCCGTCTCCTCCCCGGACTTGAGGAGCTGGTCGATCCGGTGCCGACGGGCGAACTGCGGGCTCTCCTTGAGCCAGCGCCCGGCGATGATGATGAACACCGAGGGGACGGCGGCGACGATGAAGCAGAGCTCCCAACCGCCGACCGGGAACAACAGGTAGACGGACCCGGCCGCGAGCACGGAGCCGATCGGCCAGCCGGACTGGACCAGCGAGTAGATGAGGCCGCGGCGGCGGGCCTTGGCCGGGTCGCTGTGGCTGTGGGCGAACATCTCGTTGAGGTAGGCCGCGTTGATGGCCTGCTCCGCGTAGCCGAGGCCGGCGAGCGAACGGACGAGGACCAGGAAGACGATGCCCAGTCCCGCGGTGATTCCCGCGACCCAGCCGACCGTCGCGGTCAGCAGGGAGGCCACGGCGGCGCCGGCAACCGCGATGAGGATGCCCTTGCGCCGGCCGATCCGGTCCACGATCGGGCCGATCGCGAAGGCCACCAGCGCCGTGCCGGCGGTGACCCAGGTGTTGATCTCGGTCGACTGCGCAGCCGTCCATCCGAGGTCCGAGGCCAGCTGGGGCAGGAGGTTTCCGAAGAGGACGAAGTCATAGACGGCGAAGGTCCACGCGAAGAAGCAGATCCACGTGGCCAGCCGGACGTCCTTGGGGGTGATGTCGGTGGAGTCGGCCTGCAGGGTCTGGGTAGTGGTCATGACGGTTCCTTGGGGGAGGAGGACAGCAGGAGGGGTGAGGGGACAGCGGGTGGGGAGGGGGCTGCCGTCGGGGCGACTCCGAGGGCAGGGAGCACGAAGGGGACGATCCGGAACCGGTACGTGACTGACCGGTCCTGGACCGCCCCCTCCGTGGTGGTGCGTCAGGTCAGGAGACGGAGCTGAGGCGCGCGCCCTGCCGCTCCCGCCTCTCGGCGGTGGCCGTCAGGTCGACCGTGAGCTGGCCGTTGACGTCCTTGAGGACCACGCCGTAGTCCCGGGTGGCGGCCTCGGCGGTGGTGAAACCGTCCAGCACGTCCTCGAGGACCTTCAGCGGATCACGCGTGAGCGGATCCCCGAAACCGCCGCCGCTGGGGACGGTGATCTGGAGGGAGTCCCCGGCCTTCAGCTGCCAGCCGGTGACCTTGGACGGCCAGGACTCCTCACCGTCCCGGCCGGGGTTCTTCACCAGGGAGGCGTTGAGGCCGTCATGGCCGCCCTGGGCGCCCCAGGGGGCGTCGGACTCGTGGCGTTCACCCTCGCAGGTGACCACGGTGTCCGTCAGGAAGGTGTTCTCCCGCACGATGCCGATGCCACCGCGGAACTCGCCGGCGGCTGCCGGTTCGTCGCGCAGCTCATAGCGGTCGGTGCGCATCGGGAACCGCCACTCCAGCTCCTCGATCGGGTTGTTGCGGGTGTTGGCGATGAGGTTGTCCACCGAGTCCGGCCCGTCACTGGTGGAGCGGGCGCCATAGGAGCCTTCGTTGACCTCGAGGTACACCCAGTACTCGCCCTGCTTCTCGTCCCACCCGGAGTAGGACATGAAGTGGATGTGGGCCGAGTTGCCGGCGGTGACGCGTTCGGGGATGACGGGGGCGAGGGCCCGCAGGGCCAGGTCGACGGCGCGCTGCACCTGGGAGAACCGGGAGAACGTGGCCGCGGGGTACTTCGGGTTGAAGATGGTGCCCTCCGGGGCGATCACCTTCAGCGGCTTGAGCATTCCCTCGTTCTGCGGCACGAACACCGGGAAGGCGACCTCGTCCAGGAACATCATGCGGGTGATGAACGTGAACGCCGAGACCGTCGTGCCCTCGAAGGCGCAGTTGTAGGCCGTGGGGACCTGTTCGGAGGAACCGGTGAGGTCATAGGTGATCTCGTCACCCTCCACGATGACCTTCACGACGATCGGCAGCTTCTTGCCGTAGTTGCGGCCGTCGTCGTCCAGGTACCCGACCTCCGTCTCGTACACGCCATCCGGGATCTTGGCGATCTCCTGGCGCAGCATCCGCTCGGAGTAGTCGATCCAGCTCTGGCCGGCGTCCTGGACGGCGCCGATGCCGTACCGGTCCACGAGGGCCAGGTAACGGGACTTGGCCAGGTCGCACGCGGCGATCATCGCCTGGAAGTCACCCTCGTTGGAGGTGGGCGTCCGGGTGTTGTTGAGGATGTGCCGGATCAGGGACTCCTGGCGGACACCCTTCTCGTAGACCTTCACGGCCCGGAAGATGGTGCCCTCGGACTGGACGTCCTGGATGTCCACCATCAACCCGGAGAACGCACCGCCGTTGTCGATGAGCTGCCCCGAGGCCCCGGCGAAGCCCACGAGCTCCCCCTCATGGAAGATCGGTTCGATGATCGCCACGTCGGGGGAGTGGGTCGCTCCCAGGTAGGGGTCGTTGTGCAGGATGACGTCGCCCTCGTGGATGTCGTCACCCAGGACCGAGATCACGCCCTTGACGATCTTGGGCATGGAGCCCATGAACATCGGCGTGGAATCGGATTCGGCCAGCACGTTGCCGTCCTTGTCGAACAGTCCCGCCCCGAGGTCCTCGGACTCGCGGATGATCGAGGAGTAGGCCATGCGGAACAGCACCGAGGCCATCTCCTTGGCCGCGGAGTTCAGGGCGCCGCCGATCACGCGCATCAGGATCGGGGTGGCCAGCTTCTCAGCCGTCTCGGTGCCGGCCGGGCAGGCGATGACCAGGTTGCCGGCCTCGTCCACCGTCCCGGTGAAGCCCGGGGGGACCACGACCGTCGAGTCATACTGCTCGATGACGACCGGTCCCTCGAAGGTGGTTCCCACGCCCATCTTCTCCCGGTCGTAGAAGCCGGTGTCCACTGTGGTCGGCGTACCGTCCACGTCGAAGGTCACCGGGCGGGTCTCCACGAGGGCATCGGCCAGTGAGCCCGAGCGGGTCGGGGTCGGGGTCGGCAGGTCGTCCATCACGGCGCGGGCCTCCACGCGGATGTTGATGACCTCCACGGAGCCGTCCTTGAAGCGGTGACCGTACTCCTCGAAGTGGGCGTCGTGGAAGGCTGCCTCGGCCTGGTCCAGCCAGGCGGTGGTCACCGGGCCCTCGGGGACGTCGAAGCGGATCTCGTACCCCTGACCCTCGTAGCGGGCGTCGGCCAGCCAGTCGATCCGGCGCCGCTCGGCCGGGACCCCCTCCGCGTCCAGCTGGGCATTGGCCTCCCGCTCCAGCTGGTCGAAGGACGCCTGGATGGCCGCCGGATCGGCGTCCGCGAAGCGGAAGCGGTTGGTGGCCACGAACTCGTACTGCTCGTCGGTGGCCAACAGGCCGATGCCGGCGATGATGCCGGGGTGGGCAGGGACCAGCACGTTCGGCACCTCGAGCTCGGCGGCGATCTCGCAGGCGAACAGCGCACCGGCACCACCGGCCGCGACGAGGGTGAAGTCGCGCGGGTCGTAGCCGCGACGTACGGAGTTCTGCTCGATGGCCTGGGTCATGCCGAACTTCTGGATCTGCAGGGCGCCGAGGGCCGCCTCCTCCACGGACATGCCCAGCTTCTCGGCCAGTCCCTCCATGGCGGTGCGGGCACCGTCGAGGTCCATGTCCAGGCCGGAGCCGGCCAGCATGCGGTCCGGGCGCATCCGGCCGAGCAGCACCTGTGCGTCGGTCGACGTCGGTTCCGTCCCGCCGCGGCCATAGCAGACCGGTCCCGGGACCGCACCGGCCGACTGGGGACCGACGCGGAAGACGCCGCCGGCGTCGACGTAGGCGATGGACCCGCCGCCGGCACCGATGGTGTCGATGTCCACCATGGGCACCATGGCCTGGTGGTCGCCGATCTTGGTGTCCAGCAGGTGACGCATGCGCAGTTCACCCTGGTACGCGACGCCGATGTCTGCGGACGTTCCACCGATGTCCAGGGTGACCACGTTGTCGAAGCCGGACTGCTTGGCGGACCACATGCCACCGATCAGGCCACCGACCGGACCGGACATCATCAGCGTGACCGGTCGCTTGGCCGCCTCGCGGATGGGCACCATGCCGCCGGAGGACTGCATCAGCAGGATCTCCCGCTGGTAGCCCAGGGCGGTGACCTCATCGTGCAGGCGGTGCAGGTAGGCGGACACCCGGGGGCCGACGAAGGCGTTGAGGGCGGTGGTGGAGAACCGCTCGTACTCCCGGTACAGGGGCACGATGTCGCTCGACAGGGACAGGAACGCCTCGGGGAACTCCTCGTTGACGATCTCCCCGATACGCCGCTCGTGGACCGGATTCAGGTAGGAGTGCAGCAGGCACACCGCGATGGCCTGGACACCGGCCGCCTTGAGCTCGCGGACGCGCTCACGGACCTCGTCCTCGTCCAGGGGAACCAGCACCTCACCATGGGGCGCGGTGACGCGCTCCTTGACCGTGAGCCGGTGGCGGCGCTTGATCAGCGGCTTGGTCTGCCAGGGCAGGTCCTGCTGCAGGGAGAAGTTGTGCGGCTTCTTGTGGCGGGCGATGTGCAGGATGTCCCGGAAGCCCTCGGTCGTGATCATCCCGACCTCGGCACCGGTATGCGTCAGGGCGGTGTTCGTGGCCACCGTGGTCCCGTGCACCACCTGGTCGATCTCCGCGAGCGACACCCCGGCCTTCTCGCAGAGCAACGTGATGCCGGAGACGACCGCCTCGGACGGGTCGTGCGGGGTCGATGGAACCTTCTCGACGACAGCGATGCGCTGGTCGTCGTCCGAGAAATACAGGTCGGTGAAGGTACCGCCGACGTCTACTCCGATGCGCTTCATGATGGGTCCTTTCGAGAGGAGCTCGGGACTTCGTTGGGGGCGGAGGGTGGGTTCGAGAGGTGGAGTGGGTCTCCACCCCAGGCGGTGAGCGGACCTGACGGCCCGGGCCTGCCCTGAAGCATGCTGTGATCTGAATCACTCGCCGTTGCTTGGATAGCAATGTAGTTCCATCTAGAGCAACGTGCAATGGCTGAGTGCATCTCGCTTTCGGTGAGGTGCGGACCGTGAGTCGTCCTGCGGTCGCGGGAGGAAGCTGACGGTGCGGGCTGATTGTTGTTGCAGTGACGACACCAAGATTTCTCTCGTAGCAACCGGCCCGCAAGACCTGGGGGATTAAGTCCGTGTTTCCGGTTCATGACGCGGAATGCCCGGGGGTGGCAGGGGGTCGAGGCGCGTGGCGTGACGGGGCCGGGGCGCGGAGGGTCTGGTCGGCTGAGCCCTCAGGGATCTTCGAGGCAAGAGATCTAAGTTGCTTTTTGAGCAACGATATTGATCAATCAGCAACGTCTCACGGTTGATCGTCCCGATGCCGGCTCTTCGCGACTCTCCTGGCCTCCAGGTGTCATCATGGTCATGCCCGTGAAGCGCGGGCAGTCGGACGTTGATGTCGAGTCCCTGCTGGGACGGGTCTTCGAGGCCGGCGCCGAGACGTACCGCCAGCGCGAATTCAGCCGCCGCGTCGGTCGCGGTGCCGGATCCGCCGGGTCCGTTCTGGGCCACGTCGGGACGCGATGGCATCGCCTAGCATGTTCACGGACAGGCGGCGGAGGCATGGTGCACTCGCCCGGGGAGGAAAGTCATGCCGGGAACCCAGTCACAGGGCGACAAGCCGCAGGGTGCGGCCGCGTCACTGTTGAATGGACTGGCGGTGTTGGAGGCCTTCTCCGCGACCCCGCGTCCGCTGCTCGGGGTCACGGAGATCTCCGAACTCGTCGGACTGCACAAGAGCACCGTGTCCCGGATGCTCGCCGGCCTGACGGAATCCGGTTATGTCCAGCGCGATGAGGACTCCGGGCGCTACCGTCTCGGCCTGGGGATGATCGGCCTGGCGGGTCCGCTGCTGGCCGAGCTCGACGTGCGCAGGGCGGCGGTGCCGCACCTGGAGGAGATGACCGAGGCCACTGACGAGACCGCCGCGATCGCCGTCTGGAACGGCACCAATGCGATCGTGGTCGAGCAGACGGCCAGTCCGCACCAGGTGAAGCACAGCGCCTCGATCGGCACGCGCTACAACAAGTTCGCCAGTTCGTCCGTCCGCGTGTTCCTGGCCGAACTGCCGCCGGAGGAGGTCGGCCGCCTGCTCTCGGGTGGCATCATCCAGCGGGACAGCTACCGGGGGCTCGACGACCCGGCCCATGAGCACCTGCGAACCGTCCGGGACCAGGGCTTCGCCGTCAATGACGGTGAGACCACCTTCGAGGAGTACGGCGTCTCCGCGCCCATCCGGGACTACCGAGGCCAGGCCGTCGGTTGCATCACCGCCAGTGCACCGCGGTCGCGGGTGCAGTTCAAGGCGAGCCAGCCCCTCCTGCGGGACGCCGTGCTGCGGGCCGCCGAGCGGGTCTCCGCGCGCCTGGGCAGCAGGTGACCGGCCCGTGACGGTGAGAGGCCGCCGCGTCGCAGGTCCCGGCCTGCGGCGCGGCGGCCTCGTCGGGTTCGAGCGGTCGGTGGTCAGGAGCCTGTTGCCACCGGGTCGTCATGGAAGCGACGCAGGGGACGCCCGGCGGTCTCCCTGATGAAGGCCGAGACCACGATGAGGGACACGGCGGCCACGATGGAGACGTAGATGGCGGGCGCGAGGGAGTTGCCGGTGGACGCCACCAGCCACGTGGCGAGGTAGGGGGCGGTGCCGCCGAACACGGCGTAGGTGATGTTGTAGCTCATCCCGGACGCCGTGTACCGCACGTCCGTGGAGAACATCTCCGAGATCAGCACGGAGGTCACCACGTTGGCCGTGACGGCGCCGGTCGCGATGAGCAACTGGCTGGCCACGGCACTGCCGAGGGTGCCCATCTCTGCCAGCATGTACGCCGGGATCGTCAGGACGACGAGCAGCGTTGCGGCCAGCTGCATGGTGCGCCGGCGTCCGAGCCGGTCCGAGACGCGGCCCATCACCGGGGACAGGGCCGTGGCGAAGAGGAGGGAGATGAGGCTGGAGAGCAGGGCGAGGTGCTGGGGCAGGCCGACCACCTGGGTCAGGAACGTGGCCATGTAGGTGGAGAAGATGTAGAAGGACAGGGCGGTCAGCATGACGAACCCGCCCAGCTTGAGCATCTGCGGCCACTGCGTGCGCATGACCTGACCGAGGGTCGGTGTCGGGCGGTGGGCCGATTCCTCCACCATGGCCTGGAACTCGGGGGACTCGTGAAGCTTGGAACGGATGTAGAAGGCGATCAGGCCCATCGGGATGGACAGCAGGAACAGGATCCTCCATCCCCAGTCGCCCATCGCGGAGGGCGGGAGCACGGTGCTGAGCAGTGCGCCCAGCCCCGCGGCGAGGGCGAACGACACGAAGGTGGCCGCGGACATGGCGCTGGAATAACGGTTCCGCTGGCGGTCCGGGCTGTGCTCGACCACGTAGATGGTGGCGCCGGCGTACTCTCCGCCGGCGGAGAGGCCCTGGACGCAGCGGGCCACCGCGAGCAGGACGGCGGCCCAGATGCCGATCGCCTCCTGGCCGGGGATGAGGCCGATGGCCGCCGTGGACCCGGACATCAACAGGACGGTCAGGACGAGGATCTTCTTGCGGCCCAGCCTGTCACCCAGCCGGCCGAAGATGATCCCGCCGAGGGGGCGTAGGGCGAAGGCCACGGCGAAGACCGCGAAGGTCTCCAGCAGGCCGATCACCGGGTCGGTGGAGTTGAAGAAGGTCGCCGCGATGTGGGTGGCCATATAGCCGTAGATCGCGAAGTCGAACCACTCGACGACCGTGCCCGCGAAGGATGCGCTCACGACCTTGCGCAGGTGCGCGGGGCTGACCTTCTCGAGAGCGTCCGGGGGCCCGGCTGCGGAGTCGGTGGCGTGGGTGGGGGCGTTCGGGGCTCTCATGACGGGGTCCTTGTCTCTGGAGGTGGGTCCGGTCGCGCACCGTGCGCGGAGAGTGATCTGGATCACCAGGAGTTGCTAGGTGAGCAATCTAGTTACGAACATTGCAACGCGCAATGGATGGTCGAAGGCTAATCGCGGTCTGTGTCCGTCCTGTTTCACGGTGATGTCCAGCGAGAGGCGCTATTGCCGAGGGCGTGCAGGACGAGGTGAGCTGCGTGCCCGGGCCTGCGTTCTTGAAGCAGTCGGTCCAAGAAGAAACTGCCTTCCCGGACCTCTGGTGCTGGACCAATCCATGGGTTACAGTACCTACCACAGCAACCCAGTTGCTCGTCTAGCAACAACCATCCGTGAGACTGGAGAGAACCATGACCATCACGTCCAACGACATCGAAGCCCGTCTTGCAGCAGTGCTGGAGGAGGCGTTCGAGGCCGGCACGAGTATCTACAACGACCGCGGCTTCAAGCGCCGGATCGGCTACGGCAACCGTCCCGCCGTGATCCACATCGACCTGGCGAACGCCTGGACCCGCCCGGGCCACCCGTTCAGCTGCCCGGGCATGGAGGAGATCATCCCCAATGTCCAGCGGATCAACGAGGCCGCCCGCGCCAAGGGGGTCCCGGTCTTCTACACCACGAACGTGTACCGCAACCGCGACGCCACCTCCGGCACGAACGACATGGGCCTGTGGTACTCGAAGATCCCCGTGGAGACCCTGCCGGCCGATTCCTACTGGGCTCAGATCGACGACCGCATCGCACCCGCGGACGGCGAGGTCGTGATCGAGAAGAACCGCGCCTCGGCGTTCCCGGGGACGAACCTCGAGCTCTTCCTGACCTCCAACCGCATCGACACCCTGATCGTCACCGGTGCGACCGCCGCCGGGTGCGTGCGCCACACCGTCGAGGACGCGATCGCCAAGGGTTTCCGCCCGATCATCCCCCGGGAGACCATCGGCGACCGGGTCCCGGGCGTGGTGCAGTGGAACCTCTACGACATCGACAACAAGTTCGGAGACGTGGAGTCCACGGACTCGGTGGTGGAGTACCTGAACAAGCTTCCGCAGTTCGAGGACACGGTCCCGAAGACCCTCTCGGATCCCCAGCCCGAGGTCGAGGCCCCCGCGGACCCGGCCTGAGCCCCACCCGCCGTGGAAGTCCTGCGGCCCGGCGTTCCCGGGCCGCGCCGATGACAGTCCGGTACCCCTCAGTGGGTGCCGGACTGTCGCATGTGTCCGGGCAAGATGATGCCGGGCGCGAAGGTCCCCGGGTAGGAAGGTCCCTGGTTTCCGCTCACGGTGGCGGGCGCACCCGGTTGCACGGGGTGTCCTCCGGTGCAGGGCCGGCACCGCCTCCGGGTTGCGCGGAGTCGACCGGTGAGCGCGTCGTGCCGGTCGATGGTCCGGCGGGTGATGCCCCCGGGCGGGGAGCATGTCAGCTGACGGGGGCCCCGAGGCGCTGCGAGACACGCCGGGCTGCAGTGGTGCAGGCCCGGGTCAGCTGCGGCAGGGCGGATTCCGGGACCCGGTAGCGCGGGGCCGCCACCAGGATGGTGGCAACGACCTCGCCCCGGTGGTCGAACACGGGGGCCGCGACGCCGACCTCATCATCGGAGGTCTCGCCGTAGTTCACCGCGTACCCGTTGCGGCGGACGTCCGCGAGGCGCTCCAGGTACTGGTCCGGGGTGATGTGGCCGTCGAGCCGGATGGGGCAGTCGTCCAGGAGCTGGCGAACGTGGTCAGGGTCCATGTGGGCCAGGGGCACCTGGACGCTGGCGCTCAGGCCGGTGCTGTAGCGGCTTCCCATGGCCGAGGTGTGCTTGATCTTCTGGGGGCTGGGGACCTGCTCGACGGTCACGGCCGCGGAGCCGTCCCAGATGGCCAGCGCCACCGTCTCCTCGGTGACCTCCCGCAGGGTCTGCAGGTCCTCCATGGCGACCCGGCGGACGTCCAGGTTGGCGAGCAGGGGGCCGGCGACGGCGATCAGTCCCAGGCCCAGCCGGTACTTCCGTGACGCCTCGTCACGCTCGACCACGTGCTCCTGTTCGAGGGTGGCGAGGATGCGGGACACGCTGGACTTGTGGAGGCCGACCTGGGCGGCGATCTCCGTCACGCCCTGCAGTGGCTCGTCCGACGTGAAGCAGCGGATGACCTGCAGGACGTTGACGATGACGGAGGCGCCGCGGGCCCCGTTCTCGGAGGCGGACGTGGCGGACGGGGCGTCGGATGCGGGGGTCATGTCATTCCTCGGATCGGGTGACGGGGTGCGGGTCGGGGGCGGGGTGGGCGGATGCGCAGAGGGGGTGGCCGGCCCGGAAGTTCCTCCGGGCCGGCCACCCCCTCATGGAGAGCGGATCCTCGTACGGGTCAGGCGTCGATGATGTTGTGCTCCGGGCCGAAGCCGAACTTGGTGATGTTCTCGGCGCCGTCCTCGCCGACCACCAGGATGTCATGCTCGCGGTAGCCACCGGCCCCGGGCTCGCCGTCCATCACGGTGATCATCGGCTCCATCGAGACGACCATGCCCGGCTCCAGGACGGTCTCGATGTCCTCGCGCAGCTCCAGGCCGGCCTCGCGGCCGTAGTAGTGGGACAGCACACCGAAGGAGTGACCGTACCCGAAGGTGCGGTTCGGCAGCAGGCCGTAGCCGATGTAGATCTCGTTGAGCTCGGCGGCGATGTCCTTGCAGACGGCGCCGGGCTTGATGAGCTCGAGGCCGCGGCGGTGCACCTCGACGTTCACGTTCCACAGGTGCAGGCTGGCCTCGTCCGGCTCGCCGAGGAACAGGGTGCGCTCCAGGGCGGTGTAGTAGCCGGAGGTCATCGGGAAGCAGTTCAGGGACAGGATGTCGCCGCGCTGCAGCTTGCGGGTGGTGGCCCAGTTGTGGGCGCCGTCGGTGTTGATCCCGGACTGGAACCAGACCCAGGTGTCACGGACCTCGCGGTGGGGGAAGGTCCGGGCGATCTCGTGGGTCATGGCCTCGGTGCCGATCAGGGCGACCTCGTACTCGGTGATGCCCTCGCGGATGGCGGCCTTGATGGCCTCGCCGCCCAGGTCGCCGATGCGGGCGCCGTGCTTGATGACCTCGATCTCCTCGGCGGACTTGATCATGCGCTGGCGCATCGCGGGCACGGAGACGTCGGTCAGCTCGGCACCGGGGAACGCGTCCTGGATGCGCTGGCGGACCATCAGCGGCAGGGCGTCGTCCTCGACGCCGATGCGCTGCGCGGAGACGCCGGCGCGGCGCAGGGCCTCCTGCAGGCCGTAGTAGAAGTTGTCGCGCTTCCAGTCGGTGTAGACGATGTTGTCGCCGTAGCTGGTGCGCCACGGCATGCCGGCGTCGATGTTGGCGGTGACCGTGACCGACTCGTTCTGGGTCACGACCAGGGCGTAGTTGCGGCCGAAGGTGGTGTAGAGGAAGTCGGAGTAGTACTTGATGCCGTGGTAGCTGGTGAGGATCGCGGCGTCCATGCCCTGTTCGGCCATGATCTGGCGCAGGCCGGTCAGGCGGCGCTCGAACTCGGCGTCGGAGAAGGTCAGCTGCTGCTTCTCTCCGTTGTGCAGGGTCTTCAGTCGCTCCAGCTCGGAGACGGAGTTCACGGCGTTCGAGGTGGTCGTCATGGGGATCTCCTTGGGTCAGGGGCCGCGGTGCGGCGGGATCCGTGGTTCTTCACGGTCTGATGGGGTCTTGCCGGTTGCATTGAATGCAACCCGGTTGCATTGATTGTGACCTGTGGTCCAGGTCACGTCAAGGGGTTGCGAGGACTTCTTTGTCCCGGGCCGGGGAGAGGCCGAGCTCGGCGGAGATCTCCTGGGAGAGATCGGCCACGACCTGGTCGAACAGCAGCTGTCCCTTGACGGCGTCAGAGCCGTCGGGAGCGGACAGGCAGCCCGTGGCGGGCGTGCGGCCGGGGACGACGGGAAGGCGGTCGAAGCGGGGCAGGTCCGCCGGCGGGTGGCTCACGGCCCGGCCCATGTCCACGAGCTCCGGCCGGAGGTGGAGCATGAGGGACGTCTCCAGGACGCCCCCGTGCTCGATGTCCCAGCCGGGGAAGCCGTCCGGGTACACCGCGCCCAGGGTCGTGTCCGAGACGAAGTCCCAGTACGACAGCAACAGCACGCATTGCTCCGCATCGGATCCCAGGCCGAGGTCCCGCAGGGCGAGGTCCACGCCCTCATAGAGGAACTGGTAGTTCTCGTAGTGTCCGTTGAGGATCACCAGGTTCTGGATGCCCTGGCCCAGGAATCCGGTCACGAGGTTCCGCGTCATGGCCACGAGGGCCTCCGCGTCCAGGCTGACGGTCCCGGGCAGGTGGTTGCCGCCGCCGGACTTCTGCTGCGACTTGTAGCCGTAGGTGAACGGCTCGGCGACCTTCGCGCCGGTCTGGCGGCCCACGGTCTCGGCGATCGTGGTGGACAGGGTCGCGTCGGTGCCCAGGGGCAGGTGTGGTCCGTGCTGTTCGAACGCGCCGGCCGGCAGGATCACCGTGGCGTGCCCGGAGGTGACCCAGTCCCGGTAGGTGTGGGCGTCCAGGTGCGCCAGGCGGACGGCACCGGAGGAGGTGGTGGTGATGGTCATGAGTGGGCGTCCCTTCCATTGGGGCGGGGGTGGTTGAGGTCCTGGGCGGGGACGTAGGTCCCGGGTCCGACGCCCCGCCGCGGGTCGGCGCGCGGGACGCCGTGCTCGTCGCAGTGCTCGTCCTCGGGCCGGTGTTCGGGGTCGTTGATGTCCTTCTCGAGCTGGCGCGTCTCGGCGTCCCGGGCCCGCAGGCGCCGGATGAGGTTGACGATCATCAGCACGATGACGAAGGAGAACGGGAAGCCGCCGATGATCGTGCCGGTCTGGACCGTGTCCACCGCGTCGACGCCGCCGATGGAGAGCAGCACCAGGGCCACCGTGGCGATGCTCGCCACGAGGATCACGCGGAACCACGGGCCGGACTTCTTCGGGGCGGAGACGAACTCGGCCAGCGCGTAGGTGCCGGAGTCGAGGCTGGTGACGTAGTACGTGGCCACGAGGACGGTGGCCACGATGATCAGCAGGGTGCCGATCCACGGGATCATCTCCAGCATGGAGAACAGAGCCGATGAGGTGTCCTCGGCGGCGTCGGCGGAGATCTGTCCGGACTCGTTGTCGTAATGGATGCCGGCCGAGCCGATGACGGCCACCCACACCATGACGATCAGCGAGGGGATGATCGTCACCCCGAGCACGAACTCGCGGATGGTGCGCCCGCGGGAGATGCGGGCGATGAACCCGGCGACGAAGGGGGAGAAGGCGATGACCCAGCACCAGATGAACACGGTCCACCAGCCGTTCCAGCTGTCCTGCCAGTCCGCGAGCGGGGCGCCGGAGGTCTCGGCGCCGGTCCAGAAGCTCATCGGCACGAAGTGGTAGAAGAAGGAGCCGAAGGTCTGGGACATGTTCGACAGGATGTAGACCGTCGGGCCGAAGACGAAGACGCCGACGACCAGCACGATGCTGAGGATCGAGTTGGCCTCACTGATCCGCTTCATCCCCTTGTTCACGCCCAGGAAGGCGGAGACGGCGGTCAGCCCGCCCAGGATCAGGATGATGACGGCCCAGGCCACGGGGCCGGCCTCGAACGGCAGGACCTGGGTGGCCCCGGAGGCGAACTGCATGGCCGCGAAGCCGAAGGAGGTGGCCAGGCCGAGGACGGTGGCGATGATGGCCAGCAGCTCCACCACGACGCCGGCCGGGCGCTGGACGCGCTTCGGCAGGATGTCCACGGTCGCCTCGCGGAACGTCAGGGTCTTGCCGAGGTTGTGGTGGGAGTACGCCAGGCAGACGGCCACGACGCAGTACATGGCCCAGGCGGTCAGGCCCCAGTGGAAGTAGGTCCAGACGATACCCCCCTCGCCGGGGTTGGCCCCGGTGGGGATGACCGGGGTCTCCTCGCGCAGGAGGATGGGCTCGGCCAGCGACCAGAAGATCAGGCCGATGCCCTGGCCGCACGCGAAGAGCATGGAGTACCAGGCGAACTTGCTGTGCTCGGGCCGGGCCTTGGGGCCGCCCAGCCGCACCCGGCCGATCCTGCTGACGCACAACCAGGCGCAGACGGCGACGGCGATCAGGGAGTAGGCCACGAACCACCACGTGAAACCGCCGGTGACGAAGGTCCGCAGCCTGTTGATCAGGTCGGCGGCACCCTCGGGGTTGGTGGTGACGGCCAGGACAGCGGCGATGATCAGCACCGGGGGGAGGATCATGATGATCGCCCGGTCCAGCGCAGGGATGACCCTGCCGCGGAACCGGGGGAGGTCGACCGTGCGCGGCCGGTCGGCCCCGTGGTGCTGTTCGGCCTGGTCGGGGGTCGTGGGAATCGGGTCGTCGACGCTGGTGGTCGTCTCTGTGGAGGAGTGGCGATGCTCGGACATGAGGCCCCTTGATCGGCCCGGCGCGAGACCGGGGGACGGTGGGTGGGTCGTGGCGCCTCGCCGGGGGCGTGGCGCTGTTGCACTTGAGGCAACTGAGTTGCATTGATCCTGACAGTGATGCGGATCACGGTCAAGGGGTGCACGCCGCCTTGAGGGCCCACGCTCAGGGGGGCGGGAGCGGTCACCGTGGGTGGGGGACGCGGTGCACACGCAGGCGGGCGGCCACCGCCGGTCGAAGGTCACCGGTCGATGGCCGCCCCCTGGGCGTTGCCCGCATCAGTCGCGGGTCACTCCGCTCACGGGACGGGGGCGGCGATCCGATCCGCGTCGGGCCGGTCGTCGGTGATCTCCGTGGTCGCGTCCACCGTGGCGTGCAGGAGGGGCTGCCGGTCCTGCGACGGGGCGGCGTCCGGGCCGGCGTCGCCGTCGGTGACTGCCATGGCGGCGTCCTGCCGCCGCGCGGCCTCCTCGTCGTCGATGTCCGCCTTCAGGCCGAGGGGGACGCCGGCGTCGATCCTGTCGCGGAAGCGCCGCAGGCCGAGGACGAAGTACAGGCCGGACGCGGTGACCGTGCCGGCCAGCCAGGAGAAGTCGACCCCTCCGACGGCGGCGGCGATGGGCCCCTGGAGGATGGGGAAGGAACCGTACATGCACATCCAGGTCATGATGATGCCGCCGGCGAAGGCGATCATCGCGGCCGGGTTGACGGCCTTGAGCACGGTGTTCTTCGGTGCCTGGAACAGGTAGGAGAAGTCCCGGTGGCGGCGCTCGAAGACGAAGTAGTGCACGGCCATGATGCCGCCCCACGTCGCGACCCAGGCGGCGATCGCGATGATCCAGTTGTGCAGCAGGTGGGCGAAGTCGGAGGCGAAGAGGAAGCCGATGACGGCGGACATCGACAGGCAGCCCACGATGATCGAGATCTTCTTGCGGGAGATGTTGATGTCCAGGGCCTGCACGGCCACGCCGAAGGTGTAGAGGTTGATGATGTTCGTGGCGATCGGCCCGTGGATGACGAGCAGGATCACGGGGACCGCCAGGACGCCGAAGCTGGAGACGATCAGCTCGCCGGGATCGGCGCTGCCGTTGCGGGTGGCGAGGCTGGCACCCAGCACGCCGAGCCAGACGACGGGGATGAACTGGCCGAGGACGCTGACCAGGTAGAGCTTCGACGGGCGGACGGTCTTGGAGACGAAGCGCGAGTAGTCCGGCGCGTAGGTGAACCAGCCGACGCCCCAGCCGATGCCGATGGCGGTCATGATGGAGGACATGGCGGCGATGCGGGGCATGCCCTCGAGCACCTCACCGGGCGGGCCCATGTAGGACCAGTCGATGTCCAGTTGCGTCCAGGCGACCACGGACATGGCGATCAGCACGAGGATGGTGGGCGGCATGGTCAGGCGCTCGAACTTGGAGATGGCCCCGTAGCCCCGGTAGCAGATGGCCACCTGGATCGCCATGATCAGTGCGGCCGTGCCGATCTTCCAGATCATGTTGGGCTGGGCCGGGTCCACCCAGCCGATCTGCCCGAGCATGGCCATGATGAGGTCGAGGATGACCCAGGTGTTGACCGCCGACCAGCCGATCGCGATGGTGGCCTGGATCGCCGCCGGGAGGTAGGCGCCCCGGCGCCCGAAGGCCCCGCGCGCCAGGAGCATCCCGGTGGCCCCGGTGCGCTGGCCGAGCAGGACGAAGAAGCCGAAGCCCAGCATGCCGATGACATTGCCGGCGATCAGGACGATCAGCGTGTCGGCCAGGCCCAGGCCCAACTGGATGCCGAGCGCGCCGAGGATCCAGTTGATGGGAGCGACGTTGGCGCCGGCCCAGATCCAGAACTGTCCGGACAGCTTCCGTGTCCGGTGCGCTTCCGGGATCGGCTGCAGGATCTCCTCGATGTCGCCGTGACCCTGGGACCCGTCTGCCGGGCCGGAGGTGGGAGTCGGCGTCAGGTCCTGGGACCTTGTCTGCACGCTCATATTTCGCTCGATTCAACGAAGGAAGGGGGAACGGTTCGAGCGTAGGGGTGATCCAGGTCACCTAGAATGGACAGTGTGTCTACTCCTTCGCCTGCCATCAGTGACGAAGTGTCGTCCCATTCCCTGCCCCTGCTCGGAGACCTCCTCCAGAACCCGGCCGTGACCGGGGCGGACCCGGTGGTTCGCCACGCCCCGCCGGGCGCGATGGCACGAGCCGTGCGCTGGGTGCATTCCAGCGAGGTGCTGGACATCGGCGGCCTGCTGCACGGGGGCGAGGTGCTGCTGACCGGTGGCACGGAGCTGCGCCGTCTGGACGGGGCCGGGCTCGCGGGGTACATGGCCTCCCTGTCGGCACGGGGCCTGGCCGCGTTGGTCGTGCAGACGGCCGGCTGGGAGCAGCGGGAGGTCGAGCCGCTGGTGACCGCCGCGACCGCGGCGGAGGTGGCGCTGATCGAATTCCGCCGGACCATCCCCTTCATCGACGTCACCGAGGCGGTCAACAGCGCCATCGTCACGCGCCACGCCCGTCGGCACACGCTGGTCGACGACCTCTCCCGGCGCATCGCCGAGCACATCTCCACGCGCGGGCCGGAACTGCCGCCCATCCTCGACCTGGTGGCCTCGGAACTGCGGGCCCGGGTCCGGCTCTTCGGGGTGCACCGGGGCGAGGACGATCTGATCGGGGAGGCCGGCACCACCGGCTCCGCGCCGGAGGGAACCGCGGAGGCGAACACCGCCGAGGCCGTCGTGATCGTCGCAGGCCATGTCGCCGCCCACCTCGTCATCGAGTCTGCCGTCGCCACCACCGACCTGCTGGAGGCGGCCGCCAACCGCCTCAGCGAGGTGTTGGCCCTGGCCCTGGCACCGACCTTCGGGCCGTCCGCCGACCAGCTGGCGGAGTCACGGTTGATGCTGGCGGTGCTGGAGGGGGCGCCCCGTGAGACGGTGCGCCGGCTCTGGGACGCCACCAGCCTTCCCCAGGGGCCGGCGTGCATGGTCTACGCCGTTCCCCTCGCACCCTCCACGGCCCACGAGGTCCTGCTGCGCCGGGTCGTGATCCGGGCCGCAGGATCGCCCTGGGCCCGGGGGCGGGCCCTGCTGGTCCCGCTGGGCGGGCAGGATGCACCCACTCGCCGTGCCGAGCTCTTCTCGTCGCTGGCCGACGCGCTGGGGACCCTCCCGGTGGTCTGTGCCGTGGGCCCGATCGTGTGGGAGGGCGCCGCTGCCGGCGAGTCCATGGCCGACGCCCTGGCACTCGTGGACGAGCACGCCGGCGGACCCGCCGTGATCGACTCCATGGAGTGGTTCGGCCGGCGGGTGCTGCGCCAGCTGGAGACCCTGGCATTCGTGGCCCGGCACGTGCAGTCGGCCCTGGGGAGGGTCATCTCCTGGGACGTCCGGAACGGGAGCAAGCTGGTGGAGACCCTGGCCTGCTGGCTGGACGCAGGATGCAACACCACGGTGGCGGCAGGCCGGATGCACGTGGAACGGCAGACGCTGCACAAGAGACTGTCCACGGCCTTCGAGCTCCTGGGCGGCGACCCGCGCCACGGCGGTGACCTGTGGTCCCTGCACGTGGCCGTGAAGGTGGTGGTGGCCGGCTCGACGGCCCCGGGGACCTAGGTCGCCCGGCCGGTACGACGACCCCCCGGAGGGCGCCGGACGCACCCGGGACGATACCCGGGCGCGACACCCGTCCAGACCTATCGCCGGCGGCATCGTTGTGGTTGGATCTGCTCGATCAGGCCCATACGCCATGGACCCTGACGGGACAACCCCACGGGAGGATCCCATGTCCCGCTCGACCCCGAGACCCCACCCCCCGCGCCGGGAAGGTGGCCCACGGTGAGTTCGCCACACCGGGAGGGCGCCGGGACGGAACCGTTCAACCGCAGGCTCGCGCTGCTGCTGGCGATGGCGATGTTCGTGCTCGTCGTCGACACCTCGATCATGAACGTGTCCATCTCCGCGGTGGTCCACGACATCGAGACGACCGTCAGCGGCCTGCAGTCGACGATCGCGCTCGAGGCGCTGGTGTCCGCGGCGTTCATCCTCATCGGCGGCAAGGTGGGTGACCTGATCGGCAGGAAGCGGGCCTACGTCATCGGGCTGGTCTTCTACGCGATCGGCGCCGTCGCGATGACCCTGGCCCAGGGCCTGCTCCCGATCATCGTCTTCTGGGCGGTGATCGGCGGCCTGGGGGCCTCGCTGCTGCTGCCCTCCATGCAGTCGCTGGTCCACGGCAACTTCGAGGGGGACGCCCAGAAGCGCGTCTATGCCCTGGTCGGCGCCTCGGCGGCGATCGCCGCAGCGGTCGGCCCGCTGCTGGGGGGCTTCATCACCACGTTCCTGTCCTGGCGGGTCGCCTTCCTGCTCGAGGCCCTCATCATCGCGGTCGTCCTGCTCGGCATCAAGGCCGTGCACGACGTCCCCTTCACGGGGCCCAGGACCCTGGACCTCTTCGGGTCGGTGCTGTCCATCGTGGGCATGGGCGGCATCGTGCTGGGGATCCTGGTCTGGCAGGAGGGCGGCGGTCCGGTCGGCGCGCTCCTGACGGTGGGGGCCGTCGGACTGGTCAGCCTGGTCTACTGGCTCAGGTCCCGCAAGCGCCACCACAGGCCGGCACTGCTGGACCCGGACCTGTTCCGCTCGGAGGGCTTCCGGTTCGGCGCCACGGGGCAGATGCTGCAGCAGGTCGCCCTCGGCGGCACCATGATCGTGCTGCCCATCTACCTGCAGATGGTCCTCGGGTACAACGCCCTGCTGTCCGGGTTGTCGATCGCGCCACTGTCCCTGACGATGTTCGCGGTCGCGATGCTCGCCGGGAAGTCCTCCAGGCTGCCCCGCCCGGCCGCCACCATCAGGTGGGGCTTCCTGCTCCTGGCCCTGGGACTGCTGGTGATCGTGCCCGTGGTGCCACGCGCCGATTCAGGATGGTGGCTGCTGCCTCCGCTGGTCATCGCGGGATGCGGTCTCGGGCTGTTGGTGTCCCAGCTCAACAACTACACCCTGTCGCCGATCTCCGACGAGCGGGTCAGCGAGGCGGCCAGTGTGAACTCCGCAGCCGGATCCTTCGGCCTGTCCTTCGGACTGGCCTTCGCCGGCGGCATCATGCTGGCGGCGCTGTCGATCATCTTCACCGGCATGGCGACGTCGAGCACCGTCCTGCCCCCGGAGGAGCAACAGCAGGTGGCCTACGTCCTCGAGAGCGACGCCCAGGTGATGAGCGACGCCCAGCTCGAGGAGCTCCTGGCCGGCCAGCCGCAGGAGTACGCCGACGAGATCATCCGCATCAATACCGACGCGCGCCCGATCGCCCTGCAGGTCGCCCTGCTCGTGCCGATCCTCGCCGGCCTGCTGGGACTGTTCAACGCGTTCCGCATGCAGCGCCTGCCGGATCCCGAGTCCACCGGCGGGGGAGGGGCCACGCTCCTGGGATGAGGATCGGGCCTAGAGTGCGGCGCGGACCATCTGCTCGAAATGGCCCACGTGGTCGGCGGCCAGTGACTCCGCGCCCTCCGCGTCACCGGCGAGAATGGCCCGGATCAGCCCACTGTGTTCCGTGATGTGCTCCTCGACGGCGGGGAGGCGGTCCAGGACCATGCACCAGATGCGGGTGGCGAGGTTGTCGAGGCGGGTCAGTGACTCCTGGAGATGGTGGTTGCCGGCCGCACGGTAGATGAGCCGGTGCACCTCGAGGTCGTACTCCATCAGCTCGCGCCGGGACCTGGTGCCGTCCAGTGCCTCGAGGCCCGCCGCGACATCCTGCAGCTCGGTCCGCACCTGGTCGTTGGTGTTCAGGGCCGCCTTGCGGGCCGCGAGGGGTTCGAGCAGCTGGCGCACCTCGGAGATCGCCGCCAGTTCCGTGATGTCCACCGCGGTGGCGAAGGTGCCCCGGCGGGGGAACGACGCCACGAGGTGGTCGATCTCGAGCCGCTTGAGCGCCTCGCGGACCGGCGTGCGGCCGAAGCCGAGCTCCTCGGCGAGCCGGGCCTCGTTGATCGGCTCTCCCGGGGCGATGTCCAGCATGATCAGCCGGTCCCGGATGGTCCGGTAGGCCTGTTCGGCCAGGGACAGGCCGCTGGGGGCGGTGTCGACCTGGGTGCTCATAAGGCTCCAATCCGTCATTTTCGCGAGAGGTCTTGACCTCGTGTGATCTCCATCATAGTCTGCGTTGCAGGTTGATATATCAGTTATCGACAATAGATCCACAAGAGCGAGGAGCAGACATGGCGCAGACCGCAGCGGCTACGCAGGTGCCGGTTGAGTTGACGTCGTCGTTGGCGGAGTTGGACCCGGAGATCG
>NZ_CALMQR010000063.1:0-6187 GCF_937871995.1 uncultured Citricoccus sp.
CACCTCGCCCACCACGGCGCCCGGGTCCGGCGCGTCCATGATCGCGCGCACCAGGGCGACGCCGGCCACCCCCGTCCGGGCGAGCGCCGGCACGTCCTCCGGCTCGACGCCCCCGATCGCCACCACCGGCAGCGACGTGGCCGCGACCAGCCCGTGGTACCCGTCCACCCCGATCGGGTCCCGGCCGGAGTCCTTGGTGGGGGTCGGCCGGAAGGGCCCGGCCCCCACGTAGTCGATCACCCCGCGCAGGCGCTCCGCCGCGCGGACCAGGTCCGGGGTCCCGGTGGTCAGCCCGATGACGGCGTCCGGGCCCAGCAGCGCCCGGGCCTCGGTGACCGGCAGGTCGTCCTGGCCCAGGTGCACCCCGTGCACGGCCGCGCCGCGGGCATGCGCGGCGAAGGCCACGTCGGGCCGGTCGTCCACCAGCACGCGCGTGGCCGGCCGGGCCGCGTGCACGGCCTCGGCGACGGCACAGGTCAGGTCCAGCAGTCCGGCGGCGGTGGCCTCCTTGGCCCGGACCTGCACGACGCCGGCCCCGGCGGCCGCCGCCGCGGCCGCCACCTCCACGGTGCGCCGTCCGGTGCCGGAGGTGACCAGGTAGCAGCGCAGGTCGAGCGGTGCGTGGGTCCCGTCGATCGGCGTGCGGTGCCGGCCCGGGTGGGTCACCCGCGGGCCGAGCCGTCCGGTTGCTCTACCGGTCACCGTCCCACCTCGTCGAGCGCGTCCAGCAGGTGCATCCGGAATGACCCCGGCCCGGCGGCCCGCCCGGCCGCGACCTCACCGGCCAGGTTCAGCCAGGTGGTCGCGGCGAGCGCGGCGCGGAACGGGTCCGGTTCGACCGCGGTGCAGGCGGCCGTCAGGGCCCCGAGCAGGCAGCCGGTGCCGGTGACCCGGGTGAGCAGACCGGTCCCGCGTGCCACCCGCGCCTGCCGGCGGGCGTCGAGCACGAGGTCCACGGCACCCGAGACGGCGACGGCGCCACCGGTCCTGAGTGCCGTCGACATCGCGGCGTCCTCCGCCGCGTCCGGCCCGGCCACCGAGTCGGCCCCGCGCCCGCCGGTGCCCGCACCGGCCAGGGCGAGCACCTCGGAGGCGTTGCCGCGGACCACGGTCGGCCGGGAGTCCAGCAGCTGGCGGGCCAGTGGCGTCCGCACCGGAGCGATGCCGATCGCGGTGGGGTCCAGCACCCACGGGCGCCGGTCCGCGACGGCGACGGCCACCGTGGCGGGGATGCCCTCCATGGCGTCCGTGCTCAGGGTGCCGAGGTTCACGGCCAGCGCGTCCGCCACCCGGGTCAGGGTGGGGGCCTCGGCGAGGGTCTCCGTCATCATGGGGCGGGCGCCGGCGGCCAGCAGGCCGTCGGCGACGAGGGCCATGGACACGGTCGCGGTGAGGCAATGCACCAGCGGTCGGCCGGCGCGCACCGCGGCCAGGACGTCCGCGACCGGTGCAAGGTCCGGATCGGCGGCCGGGTACGCGCCCGTCATGGTGCCGGGGTCCAGGGCACGATCGGGGGCGGGCTGCGCGGCGGCCCGCGCCCCGGTCACCGGGACCCTCCCCGGGTGGCACCCACCGCGGCGTCGGGCACCACCCCCGCGGCGACGTCGTCGATGTCCCCCTCGATGTCCCGCGGCGCCAACCGCGGGCCGAGCGCCGCCCCGAGCACCACGAGGGCCCCGCCGAGCGCGACCATGCCCATCACCGAACCGTGCCGGCCCAGGACCGGTTCGATGAGCGGCAGGTAGAAGGGGTAGAGCGCCGGAAGCACCAGGGACAGGCTGTAGCCCATCCCGTAACCGGTGGAGCGGACCTCGGTGGGGAACCGCTCGGAGAGGTACGCCGAGACCGGACCGTAGGCGGAGACCGTGATGACCTGCAGCACCGCGGCGCAGACGGCCGCCCCGGCCAGGGTGGGCGAGGTGACGGCGGCCCACCACACCAGCGGTCCCGCCAGCGCGGCAACCGTCCCCCACAGGAGGAACAACCGTCGCCGGCCGGTGAGCGTGGCCAGATGCCCGGCCAGGGCCATGACGATCGCCTGCGCCACCGAGGCGATCCCCATGACCACCGGCACCCCGGTGGCGGGCAGGCCGGAGTCCTCGGCGAGCCGGGCGGTGAGCAGCAGCACCGTGGAGTTGGTCAGCAGCCACAACCCGGACATCAGGATGAACACCTGCCAGAAGGCCCGCGCCCACCGGCCGGTGAGCAGGTCGCGCAGTCCGGCCCTCGGGGCGGCGGGCCGTGCGGCGGCCTCCCGGGCGCGGCGGTGGAAGACCGGGGCGTCGGTGACCTGGCGGCTGTAGTAGACGAGCATCCCCAGGGACAGTGCGGCGCCGAGGACGAAGAGCAGCCGCCAGCCCCAGGCCGCGTACGCGTCGGGGCCCAGGAGCACGAGCAGCCCGGCCACGGAGAACGCGATGGTGGCCTGCGCCCACGGGGCCATGGACAGGATCAGCCCGCTCATCAGCCCGCGGCGCCGGGCGGTGGACCACTCCATGGCCAGCGGGATGGCCGCGGAGTACTCCCCCGCCACGAAGATCCCGCACAGGAAGCGCAGCACGAGGATCAGGCCGATGGTCCCGGCGCCGAGGATCTCGTGGGTGGGCGTGGCGGCGATGGCCAGCGCGCAGGCGGCGGTCCCGGCGATCGCGATCCGCGTGGTGCGGGTGCGCCCGAGCCGGTCGGAGATGCGCCCGAACACGATCCCGCCGATCGGCCGGCCCAGCAGCATCGCGATGACGATCAGCGCCCCCGTGGACGCGGCCGCGGCCGGCCCGGCGAGCACGAGCATGGCCGGGGCGAGCGCGGTCAGCGGCAGGAAGACGTGGATGTTGTCGATCCAGTTGCCCACCACCCCGGCGCGCAGCGCGGCCCGTCCCGCCCGGGGCAGCCTCTCGGTCGGAGTCCCGGTGGAGGTCTCGGTGGTGGCCTCGGTCCCGACGGCGGCCTGTGCCGTGGTCGCGCCCGTCACCGGATGCTCCCGGCGAGTGCTGCGGCAGGGGCCTCGGCGCTGATTGCGGCGGGAGCGTGGACGCGGGGCTGCACGGGCGCCTCGGCCCCACCGCTATACTCACCCGGTTCGAGGCGCAGGGCCTGCTCGAAGAACTCGAGCTCGTGCCGGCAGGCGGTCAGGTAGGCGCGGGCGGCCCGGGCGCGCACGGCCGGGGAGGCCGCGGCGAGCTCGCGCTCCACGTGGGCCAGCGCGGTCTCGGTGGCGGTCACGAAGCCCGGGTCCCGGTAGGTGTCCAGCCACGCGGCGTAGGGGTGGTCGGCGGGCACCGCGGGCAGCATCGCCCCGACCTGGGCGTAGAGCCAGAAGCACGGCAGCACCCCGGCCACGCCCACGGCACGGTCCTCGCCGAGGGCGGTGGCCAGCAGGAAGTCCGTGTAGGCGCTTGTCACCGGTCCGGAGACGGGAGCCGGGCGGTCGCCGAGCCAGGTGCGGTGCAGTTCGGCCTCCTCGGTGAGGCAGCCGTGGGCCGCCCCGGACCAGAAGACCTGGGCGTCCAGCTCGGTCGAACGGGCGGCGAGGGCGGCCATCGCCCGGGAGTACCCGTTGAGGTACAGCGCGTCCTGGGCGAGGTAGAACTCGAAGGCGTGCCGGGTCAGGCTGCCGTCCACGAGGGCACGGACGAACCCGGAGCCGGCGATGGCGGCGTTGACCTCCGTCCCGGCGGCCCACAACGCCGCGGTCCAGGGACCGGCGGGCGCGACAGCGGCCGGCACCCGCGCGTCGGAGTCCTGGGGCGAGGCACCCAGGTCCTGCGGGGACTCGAGGACGGGCGGGACGGTGTCGTGGGCGAACCAGGGGGCGGCGGAGGCGGCGGCCTGCAACCGGCGCGCACGGTGCCCGTGGTCCACGGGGCCGTGGCCGGAACCGACCTGCAGGGCGGCCCCGTGGGCGATCGCCTCGTGCAGCCACTCGGTGGCCCAGGCCAGCGCGGCGTGGGGGCTGTCCCCGCGGCCCAGCCGGGTGGCCAGCGCGGAGGACAGGGAACAGCCGGTGCCGTGCGTGCTCGTGGTGTCGAGGCGCGTGGACGGCACGGAGATCAGCGCACCGTCCGGGTCCACCCAGGTGTTCGTGACCCGCCGGGTGTCCAGGTGCCCGGTCTTGACCACCACGGACACGCCGGTCGCCGCGGCCCAGCGGGCGGCCTGGTCCAGGGCCTCGGCCTCGTCGGCGGCGCGGGAGGAGCCGGTGAGCACGGCGAGCTCGTCGATGTTGGGGGTGACCACGGTGGCGCGGCGGCAGAACTCGATCATGGCCTGCTCGGCCTCGGGCTGCAGCAGCCGGTCACCGCTGGTGGCGATCATGACCGGGTCCACCACGAGCACGGCCGGCGGGTGTTCGTCGCACCAGGCGGCCACGGTGTCGATGATGGCGGTGGTGCCGAGCATGCCCGTCTTGACGGCGTCCATGGTGACGTCGTCGCTGACGGCCTCCAGCTGGGCGCGGAGGAACTCGGCGGGCGGGACGTGGAGGTCCCGCACGCCGTGGGTGTTCTGGGCGACGAGGGTGGTCACCGCGCTCATGCCGTAGCCGCCGGCGGCGGTGATGGACTTCAGGTCCGCAGCGGTGCCGGCGCCCCCGGAGGGATCGGTGCCGGCGATCGACAGCACGCGGGGCACGGATGCGGGGGCAGGCGGAATGTGGGTATGGCAAGAAGAAGTCACGCGGACATCCCTTCGCTAGTCCTAACTAGATCAGGTTCCACGGGTGTCATCTCAGCGCCGTGCGGCGCACCCCGTGTCCGCGGCCAAGTATAGGCAGGCGTCCCCTCTTGACAACTCCATGACGATGCCGAAAATCACTGGTACCAACACAAATATCCGGGTGCCATGCCGAGATCCGGCAGAGGAGGAACGATGTTGTACCCGCCCGAGGATGCCCGCGAACTGACGGTGCTGATGAAGCTCAGTCGCGAGCTGGATGTCGTCGGCGACCTGACCGCCACCGTGGACGGACCCTCAGAACTGATCGCCTGGGTCCTGGTCCTGGGCCGACCCGAGATCACCGCCTGGCGTGCCGAGCACACCGGTCACCGGTATATCCACGCGACCGCTCAGCGTGACCGAGCTCCGGTCCGGGGGATGCTCACCGCGTTGTTGTCCTGCGAGCATCACCGGGGGTTCTGGCGGGCGCTGGGCCTCGACGACCTGGCCGAGGGCGAGCGCCGGTCGCTGAAGGGCACCGATCTGTCCTCGGCGTGGGAGACCATGCCGATCACCACGGAGGACATCGCGCCCAAACCGCCGGCGACCGAGGACGCTTGACCCAGTGGTGGGTGTCTGCGGTGGGCGTGCCCCTCAGCGGGCGGCGAGGGCGCAGGCCTCGCTCAGCAGTGCGCTGAGCCGTGCGGCCGGGTGCGTGGTGGCGAAGATGGGGGTGTCCGGTTCGAACGCGCGGCCCGCGGCGAGCGGGCCGGCGTCCACCGGGTCGTAGCCCAGGCGGTCCAGGAAGGTCCCGACGGCGGACCGGGCGGCGTCGCTGTTACCGGCCAGTGCCAGCGCGCGGCGGTCCGGATCGCCCGCGGGGCGGGCCAGGGTCTCGAGGTCCCGGTAACCGATGTGGTTGAGGGTCTTGACCACCCAGGAACCGGCGAGGAAGTCCTGAACGACCTCGGAGGTGGAACGGTGGTCGGCCTCGAACTCGGCGATCTCCCCGTCCGTGGGGGCCCAGTAGTTCATGGTGTCGATGACGGTGCGGCCGGCCAGGGCGTCAGCGTCCAGGGTGCGGAACTTGTGCATGGGGACGGCGACGACCACCACGTCCGCCTGTGCTGCCTCGGCGGCATCCACGGCCTGAGCGCCCGGGGTGATGATGTCCGCGATCATCGCGATCTCCTCCGCCGGTTTGGCGGTCGCGATCTTCACCTCGTACCCGGCCTGCAACGACTGGCGGGCGACGGCCGTACCGACGCGGCCTGCGCCGAGGATGCCGATGGTGTGGGGCTGGGAATCGAGCGTGGTCACAAAGCTCCTGAGGACGCGCGGAAGAATGCTCTCGGGTTGAAGTAACGCGGCCGGGGGTGAGTTTGTTCCGCCGTGGCCATCGCGTGGTGCTCCGGCCTTGTGGTTGGCTCCTAGGCGACATCCTGCACCGTGGCGGACCGGAAGCGCTCATAAGCATGCTCTAAGTAAGTGTTGGGAAAGAGATCATTTCGTGGCGTGTGGTTGCCATGGTCGG
>NZ_CALMQR010000064.1:0-3760 GCF_937871995.1 uncultured Citricoccus sp.
GCGCCCCTGTCGAACACCACGTACTCGCCGGGCGTGGGCGGTGACCTCTGGGTCTTCGGCCTGTTCCTGCAGGGCTTCGGCACCATCATGGGTGGCGTCAACTTCATCACCACCATCCTGACCATGCGCGCCCCGGGCATGACCATGTGGCGCATGCCGATCTTCACCTGGAACACCCTGATCACCGGCATCCTGGTCATCATGGCGTTCCCGCCGCTGGCCTCCGCCCTCGCGGCGCTGGGCATGGACCGCCGCTTCGGCGGACACGTCTTCGACCCGGAGAACGGCGGCGCCATCCTGTGGCAGCACCTGTTCTGGTTCTTCGGCCACCCGGAGGTCTACATCATCGCCCTGCCGTTCTTCGGCATCGTCTCGGAGATCATCCCGGTGTTCAGCCGGAAGCCGATCTTCGGCTACAAGTCGCTGGTGTTCGCCACCACCGCGATCGCCGCGCTGTCCGTGACCGTGTGGGCCCACCACATGTACGTCACCGGTTCCGTGCTGCTGCCGTTCTTCTCGCTGATGACCATGCTGATCGCGGTCCCCACCGGCGTGAAGTTCGTCAACTGGATCGGCACCATGTGGCGGGGTTCGCTCACCTTCGAGACCCCCATGCTGTGGACGCTCGGCTTCATGGTGACCTTCCTGTTCGGTGGCCTCACCGGCGTCATCCTGGCCTCCCCGCCGCTGGACTTCCACGTCTCGGACACGTACTTCGTGGTCGCTCACTTCCACTACGTGGTCTTCGGCACCGTGGTGTTCGCGATGTTCGCAGGGTTCTTCTTCTGGTGGCCCAAGTTCACCGGCAAGATGCTCAACGAGCGCCTGGGCAAGATCCAGTTCTGGATGCTGTTCGTCGGCTTCCACGGCACGTTCCTCATCCAGCACTGGCTGGGCGTCATGGGCATGCCGCGCCGTTACGCGGACTACATGGTCGAGGACGGCTTCACCCTGATGAACCAGTTCTCCACCGTGTTCTCCTTCATCCTGGGTGCCTCGCTGATCCCGTTCTTCTGGAACGTCTACATCACGGCGCGCAAGGGCCGGAAGGTCACCGTGGACGATCCCTGGGGCTTCGGTGGCTCGCTCGAGTGGGCCACCTCCTGCCCGCCGCCGCGGCACAACTTCCATTCGCTGCCGCGCATCCGCTCGGAGCGTCCGGCACTGGACCTGCACCACCCCGAACTGCTGCCCACCTCCCCGCAGCATGAGCCCGAGGTCTTCGGAGAGATGGCGGCTGCCAAGTGAGAACCAACGTCAAGCTGTTCACCATCCTGGGTGTCTTCTTCGTCATCGTCGCCACCATCTACGGGGTCTGGGTGCAGTGGTCCGAGTGGGCCGGTATCCCGGCGCTGTACGCCCTGGGCGGCCTCGGCCTGATGATCGCCATCTACCTCTACCTCACCGACCGTCGCTTCGGCCTCGGGGCGGATGACCGTGAGGACGGGGACATCGCCGAGTACGCGGGCACCTACGGCCGGTTCGCGCCGTGGAGCTGGTGGCCTCTCGGCCTCGGCATCTCCTGCGCCGGGCTCGTCCTCGGCCTGGCCGTCGGCTGGTGGATCTTCTTCGTCGGCGTCGGCCTGGGGCTGTACTTCGTGGTCGGATGGGTCTTCGAGTACTCGAAGGGCGATCACGCCCACTGATCCACTGCGGATCATCATGTGACACACGGCGTGGGCCGGGACCTGAATGGTCCCGGCCCACGCCGTTCTCATAGCGCCTGCCGCAGGTTTCGCCAGTGACCGACCCCGGGAGCGCCACCACCCATCGCGCGCTCTCGGGCGTCGGACGGAAGACCCGGCCCTGACGTGGGGCGCCGTGGGGCTGGGACCCGGGCCCAGAACCGGGGACGAGCGAGACCCTGCGAACCGGGGCGGGCCGGCCGGACTCAACATGAGTGATGACCGGGTGGTCCTGCCGGAAGTGGATGTGACATTCCGGCGGCAGTCGAGTATGACGGAATCTGTTCTCGGGGGCGGACCGCCGCATAGGTTACTGCGCATGCCACAGACTGCGCACAGCCACGCCACAGCCGTCGACGCTAAGCCGTCCAAACGCGTTGTCGGAATCGACGCCGCGCGCGGGTTGGCGTTGATCGGCCTGTTGGCTGCCCACGTGTTCCCCGTTGCCAATGAGGACACCGGGCAGGCCACTCTGGCCCACGAACTCTTCGCCGGGGACTCGGCCGCCCTGTTTGTCATGCTGGCCGGGGTGGGCCTGGCCCTGCTCACCGGAGGACGGAGCCCGCACGAGGGCCGGCGGATGGCCGCGGACCGGGCCGGGGTGGCGGTGCGCGCGGTGCTGGTAGGACTGACCGGCCTGCTGATCGCGATGCTCATGCCGGCCGACCCACCGGCCAACGGCATCCTGCTCTACTTCGCCGTGTATTTCCTGTTGGCGATCCCGTGTTTCCGTTTGCGGCCGCGGACCCTGTTCCTCGTGGCAGCGGCGTGCGGGATCATCACCCCGGTGTTGATGCAACGGTTGTACCCGGTGCTGCCGGAGACCTCCGTGTACGAACACACCGTGGTGACCCTGTTCACCGAGCCGGTCGGAGTCGTGGCCGAGTTGCTGCTCACCGGCACGTATCCGGCGCTGGCCTACATGGCCTTTGTCCTGGTCGGTCTGGGACTGGGCCGGCTGCAGCTTGACAGCACCCGGGTCCAGGTGTGGATCGCCGGCGTCGGGGCGGGCCTGTTCATCCTGGCCAACACTGTCTCGCACGTGTTGCTCCAGAACGCCGGGGGGTACCAGGCGTTGCTGGACACCCCTGGAGCGAGCAAGGACATGGTGGACGCGGCACTGATGGTGGCCCCGGAGGTGTTGCCCGACACCTCGTGGTGGTGGCTGGCCATCGCGACCCCCCACTCCAACACCCCCTTCGCCATCGCTTCGAGCCTGGGCATGGCCATGCTCGTGCTGGGCGTGGTGTTGCTGGTGGCCCGCCGATTCGGCCGGTGGCTGTACCCGCTGACCGCGATGGGCGCGATGACCATGAGCGTCTACACCGCGCACATGATTGCGCTGAGCCTTGAACTCCATTATGACAACCCGGTGCTGTGGTACGTCGTCCACCTCTCCGTGGCGGTGGTGTTCGCCCTGGCCTGGACCCGGTGGTTTGGCCGGGGGCCTCTGGAGAAGCTCATGACGGTCGGTGCTCAGCGCGCCATGCAGCGATACGTCCTCGATAACGGGACCTACGAGGCGGCCCCGCCCAGCCCGTCGCCGAGCGACGACCGGCAGAACGCACACGCCGGCGTAGGACCCGGTGCCCGGTCAACGGGAAAGACCCCGCAGACCCACACCCCGCCCGACGCGAAGGTCGACCAATCGGCCGCGCGGCCTGCTGCCGCCGGGCCCGATGAGGGCACCGCCCCACCGCGCCTGACCCCCACCACAGCACGTCTCGATGCACCTAGGGAGAAGCCATGATGAAGATTCTGATCGTCGGAGCCGGAGCCACCGGCGGGTACTTCGGGACGCGCCTGATCCAGGCCGGCCGGGACGTGACCTTCCTGGTCCGCCCGCACCGGGCCGAACAATTACGGGACGGGTTGCGCGGTTGCGGGCCCGGTTACGACCTGACCGTCCCGGTCCGGGCGGTGACCGCAGGTGAACTGGACGGTCCCTACGACCTGATCCTGCTCATGACCAAGGCCTGGTCCCTGGAGCAGGCCTTGGAGGACATCGCCCCGGTCGTGGGACCGGACACCACCATCCTGCCCCTGCTCAACGGCATGGCCCACCTGGAGCGGGT
>NZ_CALMQR010000065.1:0-1462 GCF_937871995.1 uncultured Citricoccus sp.
ACTACCGGGGGCCGAACCTGCCGGCCGAGGTGGACTGGGACGCCGTGCCCGCGGGCGAGGACCTGTTGGTGCGGGGCATGGGGCTGAACTTCTTCGACGCGATGGCGCAGCTGACGCTGGGCCGGGGCGGGCGGTTCGTGGACAGCGGGGACGGGCCGGGCCGCGCCCTGCGCTACGAGCCGTCCGGTCGCGAGCCGGTGATGCACCCGGCCTCCCGCCGGGGGGCCTGCTACCTGCCGAAGGCCGAACTGGAGACGTTCGTCCCGCACGCGGTGTCCCTGAAGTACCTGGTCCCGGAGGAGGTGGACCGGTTGCAGGACGAGCACGGGACGCTCGACTTCATGGTGCACCTGTGGCCGCTGATCCACCGTGACGTGGTGCGGGCCTACTACTTCACCATGGCCCGGACCCGACCGGAGGTCCTGGGCGGTGCCGAGCGTGCGGGGGAGTTCCTCGCGGGCCTGGTCGGCCAGTTCGAGGCAGCCGGCCGCGGCGAGCCCGTGACCGCGCACCACGCCCAGGAGCTGCTGCACACCTATCAGCCGGGGATGCCCTTCCTGGACATCCGCGCCCTCGCCCGGCCGTTCGAGCGGCAGGTGTTCGACTCGGGGGCCGAGTACCAGGAGGAGGTCGTCGACTTCCTGGCGGGTGTCTGCGCCGAGGCCGCGGCGGGGGAGGACTCCCCCCTGATGGTCGCGATCGGCACCCTGCACGCCGCGCGGCTGGAGGTGAAGCGCCTGGTGGCGGAGCGGCGCATCACCGATGCCTCCCGCCGGCGGGACGTGTCCGGGTGGTTCGAGGTCCTGGTCGAGGGGCTGGCCTCCGGTCCGCCCCTGCTGCGCGTGGAGCAGCTGCTGGCCCTGGCCCGGGCCGGACTGGTCCGGTTCGTGGGGCCGGACCCGCAGTTCGAGGCCGACGCCGGCCGGTCCCTGTTCACGGTCTCCAGCCCGCAGGTGGGCACCGACGAGGCCGCGCTGGACGTGCACCACGGGCGGTGGATGGTCGAGGCGATGATGCCGGCGAACCGGGTGCAGCAGTCCTCCTCGCCCCTGGTGGCCTCGCTGCTGAAGGACGGCACGGCCGTGCCGTACGCGGTGGAGGACGAGGAGGGGGAGGTGCTTCCGGGGCGCGGCTTCGACGTCACGGGACGGCCCTACCGGCTCAAGGACGCCCAGGGGCGGGTGCACGAGCGCGTGTTCGTCCTCGGCCTGCAGCTGGCCTCCGTGCAGTGGGGCACCGCGATCGCCGCCGAGGCCGGGCAGGACCCGGACGGCCGTGCCCGGACGCTCGGTGACGCGGACGCGGCCGCCCGCGCGGTCTGGGATCTCCTGAGCCAATGACGACGGTGCCCCCGGGACCGGTCAGGTCCCGGGGGCACCGTCCCCGCAGCCGGGGCGTCCGCCCGCCTCAGCGGGGCGTTCGGTGTCCCGGATCAGGGACGGGTGGGGTGACCGCCGCCCGC
>NZ_CALMQR010000066.1:0-17973 GCF_937871995.1 uncultured Citricoccus sp.
CCGAAACCTCACCGATGCGCCCATCACGCTGACCGGCATCGAGCTGGTCAACCCGACCGGCATCGAGCTGGTGGCAGCCGGGGTGGCACCGGTGAACCCGGACGCCGACGGGTTCATGGGCGGCAACCGGGAACTCGCCGACCCGGCTATGCCTTGGCCGCAGATGTCCGCCGAACCACTGCAGTACACCCTCAGCCACGGCGAGCAGATCAACCTGATCGTGCAAATCAAGACCAACGGTCGGGCGCGGCCGGCGACGGTGGACCGACTTAAGATCCGCTACGAATCTGGCAACTGGGAATACACCGAGTACTCCGGCGCGAGCTTAAAGTGGGTGCCCACCGCGTCCTGCTGACCCGGTTGCACCTTCACCCGGCCGCCACAAGGACCCGCACGCTCATGGTCCCGTCTACTTCAAAGGAACTGGACCCGAAACCCCCACCGGCCGAACCCGGCGTTAGACAGGGGTCCTTGCTGCCATCAAGACGCGACGGGCGCAAGTCGCTCGGCCGTGCCCCCTGAAAGATCCCGATGCGAAGCGTTAATTGATGATGTCCCCTCCCTCGCCTGAGAGAAGCACCGATAGCCGTGCCCGCCATGTCTGCAGCTGTTCGGGCGTCAATCGCTCCCACTCGGTCGTCTCGCAGACGACTCGCAGCGGGTTGGTGCTGCGATACGACCGGGTGGGGTTACCGGGGAACTTTTTGTCGGTCACATTCGGGTCGTCCTCGAACGCTCCCGTGGGCTCGACCACGTAGACCCGGGGAGTCACCACGCCCGATGCCAGTTCCGCGGCGATTTCCGCCGCGAGGCCAGCGCCGTCGGCCAGAGCTGTGAAGTAGATGTGGTTCATCACGATCTCGGGGCGATAGTTTGATCGGTGCCCCGCTGTCAGCAAGTCGCCCATTCTCAGGTCCGCGACGGTGCCATGGAAGAACGGGCCCTTATCGGGGGATGTGCCCACCTGCACTCCTTCTATCCATGTCATCGGACCGAGATCATGCCACGTCATCACGGACTTGCCGCAAGTCCCTCTCCCCGCCTTATCCTGGAGGTGACGGAGGCCTCCGGGATCCCGGACGCGCGCGCCTCTAGTAACGAGGGCCCCCTCCGATCCACCTCTGTATACAGCGGTAGCGCACCGAGGAATCCTCTTCGACCCGGACTCGGAAACCTCTTTGGCTGTCCCGCTGAGGGAACCCCCACCGAACACACACACGTGAGCTGCACGAACAACAGTGCCCCTCACGAGGCATCCCGTAGGACCCGCCCGGTGATATGTCCGGTGACGGGGTGCTCCCCGCAACACCCTTGGTCGAGCCCGTCTCCGGCGGCGCGGTGCACAGGTGAGGCCCTCGCCCGGTGACCGCCGTCGCTACGGGCAGCGGACCAGTGCCTACTCTCTCGCCTCATGTTCTGCTCCACCGGGGCCAGCCTGATCGGGCGTGCGTGACGGCCCGCGCGTGACGCGCTTTCCACCGGGACTGCGCGAGGGAGCAGGATCGAGACCGGTCAGCGGACACGTGAACGGTTGAGGTCCACAGGACGAGGTCACTGCCCGCGAGGGGACCGACCGCTCAGCGCGGTCGACTGCTGTCGCTGGCAACCGGGCTCATGCCTCCGGCGCCTGTCTCACGGCACCAGGTAGTCCGAGTCCCGGGCATCCGTGATGAGCATGTGGCCCGGCGCGTGGCCGATCGCCAGGGGCGGGCGGGACTCCATGACGGCGGCCTGCGGGGTGACCCCGCACGCCCAGAACACCGGCAGGTGCCCCTCCGGGACCTGCACCGGGTCGCCGAAGTCCGGGCGCGAGAGGTCCTCGATGCCCAGCTCATGCGGCGCCCCCACGTGCACGGGGGCTCCGTGGACGGCCGGGTAGCGCGAGGTGATCCGCACGGCGTCGGCCACCTGGGCGGCCGGGACCGGGCGCATCGAGACCACCAGCGGCCCGGCGAGGCCGCCGGCCGGGGCGCAGCGCACCGAGGTGCGGTACATCGGCACGTTCACGCCCTGCTCCTGGTGCGCGACCGGCACGCCCCCGGCCACCAGCGCCGCCTCGAAGGTGAAGGAACAGCCGACGATGAACGTCACCAGGTCCTCCCGCCAGTACTCGGTGATCGACGTCGGCTCGGCCACCGGCACGCCGTCCTCGTAGACCACGTACTTCGGCACGTCGGTCCGGATGTCCCCACCGGCCAGCAGCTCGGAGGTGACCTCGCCGGCGTCGAGCACGCCCAGCAGCGGCATCGGCTTCGGGTTGCGCTGGGCGAACAGCAGCAGGTCGAAGGCGTGGGAGCGCGGGACGATGATCAGGTTCGCCTGGGCGTGGCCGGCGGAGAAGCCCGACGTCGGCCGCACCAGTCCGGCGCGGAACAGAGCCCGGGCCTCGGCGGGGGAGAGTGCCTGGGCCTCGGCGGGAGACGGTGACGCGAGGTCGGCCGGGCGGTTCCCGGGGCCGGGTGCGGGAGGGGTGCTCAGGTTCATGCGCCGGTCATCATCTCGATGGCGGGGACGAAGGAGTTGACGGACAGGAACGCGGTGATGAGCCAGACGAGCACGCCGATCACGATCAGCCACACGGGGTAGCGGTACCCGTGCAACAGGTCCCGGCGGCGGATGGCCACCCACAGCAGCACGCCGAAGCCGATCGGCAGGATCAGCCCGTTGAACGCGCCGGCGAAGACGAGCAGGGTCTGCGGGGCCTGGCCGAGCAGCAGGAAGGCGATGGTGCACACCACGATGAACGCGACGGTGAGCAGATTGCGCCGGCGCGGGTTTCCGTCGGACCGGGTGACGAAGGAGATGGAGGTGTAGGAGGCGCCGATGACCGAGGTGACGGCCGCGGCCCACAGGATGACCCCGAACATCCGCAGGCCGATCTCGCCCGCGGCGCTCTGGAAGGCCTCCGCGGCCAGGTTGTCACTGGTCAGCGCGACGCCACCGGCGACCACGCCGAAGATGGCCAGGAACAACAGGGTGCGCATGACGGCCGTGACGATGATGCTCAGCACGGAGGTGCGGCTGATCTGCTTGATCGCGCGCTCGCCCCGGACGCCCGAGTCGATCATGCGGTGCGCCCCGGCGTAGGTGATGTACCCGCCGACGGTGCCTCCCACGAGGGTGGTGATGACCAGGAAGTCGACCTGCTCGGGGAACACCGTGTTGCGCAGGGCCTCCCCGACGGGCGGGGCGGCGACGACCGCCACGTAGAGCATCAACAGGATCATGACCGCGCCGAGCAGGACGACGATCCGGTCCAGGGCCATGCCCGCCCGCTTGGACAGGAAGATCAGGATGGCGATGACCGCCGAGGCGGCGCCGCCGATCTTGGGGTCCAGGCCGAACATCGCGTTCGCCCCGAGGCCGGTTCCGGCGATGTTGCCGATGTTGAAGATCGCCCCGCCGACGAACACGAGCGCGGCGAGCACCCAGCCGACACCGGGCAGGACCTTGTTCCCCAGCTCCTGGGCCCGCAGCCCGGAGATGCCGATGACCCGCCACACGTTGAGCTGGACCGCGATGTCGACGAGCGTGGAGACCAGGATCGCGAACGCGAAGGCGGCGCCAAGCTGGACCGTGAAGGTGGCGGTCTGCGCGATGAAGCCCGGGCCGATCGCGCTGGTGGCCATGAGGAACATGGCGCCGAGCAGCGCGGTGCGCTGGGCCTTGACGGTGAGGGGGACCTTCTCGGGGTGCCCTCCCGCGGGCCCGGCGGGGTCCGTGCCGGTGGCCGGCTTCGCAGTGTCCTTCATGGTTCCTCCCGGGGGGTGGGTGACTGGCATCACAGATGCAGGCTGGTGAGAAGGCTACCGGTTGTTCAACAATCCACGCAAGACATTGTTCAACAATCACGATTGCAGCTGCAGGCGCAGGTGCCGGTAGAGGTGCAGGCGTGGGGCGGACGCCACTGGTCGTGCCGGGCCGGCCCCGGCACTTGAACTTCCGCCGCCACCCGGAGAACACTGGGGGCATGCCCCAGAAGAACGACGACGCCCCGCAGCTCAAGGACCAGGAGATGTACGAGGCCCTCCGCGAGGAAGGGGCTAGCAAGGAGAAGGCGGCCCGGATCTCGAACGCCGCCGCCCGGGACGGCCGCTCCGAGGTGGGCGAGCGCGGCGGGGAGTCCGGGTCCTACGAGGACTGGACGGTCGAGGAACTCAAGGACCGGGCCCGGGAACTGGAGATCACCGGTTACTCGGACCTGCGCAAGGACGAGCTGATCGAGAAGCTGCGCAACCACTGAGCCTCCGGGCAGGTCCCCGGTTCAGTCCCCGTCGCCCCCGGTCAGCAGGGCCAGCAGGGCCCGGTCCGGCTGGCGCGTCAGGTCCATGACCCGGCCCTTCTCGAACAGGTCCAGCACCCGGGGGTCGATGTAGGACTCCCGGGCCACGGTGGGGGTGTTGTGCAGCAGCTCGGCGCTGGCCCGCACGGCGATCCGCACCGCCTCCGGTGAGGTGGCCCCCGCCCGGTGGGACCGCGCCAGCGACCGGGCGGCGGCCATCGTGCCCTGCCACGTGCGGAAGTCCTTGGCGGTGAACTCCAGGCCCGCGATCTCGGTCAGGTACTCGTTCACCGCCTCGGCCGAGATGCCCCTCCACTCCTTGCGGCGTCCGGACTTCACCGGATAGCAGACCGCGGGGGCCGTGCGCGGGGTGAGCGGCACGCCGGCGAAGAACTCCGCCAGGTCCGCGTCCCGCAGGGTGAGGTCCCACTCGCTGCCGGACTTGCCCCGGAACACCAGGCGGACCTCCTCCCCCTGGACCTCGACGTGCCGCCGCTGCAGGGTGGTGGCCCCGAAGGCCTCCAGCTGCCCCGAGTGCTCCTTCCCGCCGACGCGCAGGGCGCCGCGGTCCATCAGGCGCACGGCCGCGGCCAGGGCCCGACGCCGGCCGGTCGCCTCCGCCGGGGCGGGGCCCGTCCCGCCCCGCGCCGTCCCGCGGCCGGTGCCGGCCGCGCGTGGGGCGGCACCGCCGTCGCGGTCCTGCGCACCGGAGCGCAGGTCCCGGGTGACCCGCCGGCGCAGGGAGGGCAGGGTCTGGCCGAACGAGATCGACTTCTCGAACTTCTCGGCGTCCCGGTCCGCGCGCCACTGCGGGTGATAGAGGTACTGGGTGCGCCCGGCGTCGTCCACGCCGGTGGCCTGGATGTGGGAGTTCTCCTCAGCGGCGATCCACACCTGTTTCCAGGCCGGCGGGATCGCCAGTGCCCGGATCCGCTCGAGGGCGTCCTCGCGGGTGATCCGGCGGCCGTTGGCGCCCCAGTAGGTGAAGCCCCGTCCCGCCCGGCGCCGGGTGTACCCGCCGGTGCCGGGCGAGACCGTCTCCAGCCGCGGCACCTCAGGCGCTCTTGCGGCGCGAGGACGGGGTGCCGGTCTTCTTCCGCGTGGACCGGCCGGAGGACTTCGCCGTCGTCTTCGCGGACTTCGCCGAGCCCTTCGCCGAACCCCCCGTCGAGTTCCTCGTCGAGTCCTTCGAGGACGTCGTCCCGGAGGCACCCTTCCGGCCCGAGGCGGCCGACGTCTTCGAGGCCCCAGAGGCGCGCGACGTCGAGCTGCCCTTCGCGGTCCCGGACCTGCCGGGCCCGCTGGACCTGCCGGACCGGGAGGTGCGGCCCCGGCCGCGCTTGCGGTCCAGGGAGGCCTTGAGCGCCTCCATCAGGTCGATGACCTCGGCGTCCTCGCCCGCGTCCTCGTCCGACCCGGACGCCCCGAAGGTCGCCTCGGTGTCCAGGGAGTCACCCTGCTCGAGCTTGGCGTCGATCAGCTTGCGCAGCTCCACCTGGTACGTGTCCTCGAACTCCTCCGGCGTGAAGTCGGAGGCGAACTGGTCCACCAGCGCCTTGGCCAGCTTCTTCTCCTTGGGACTGATCCTGGCCCGGGACCGGGTGGCGGGGAAGTCGACCTCCCGGATCTCGTCCGCCCAGTGCATGCCCTGCAGCACCAGCACGTCGTCCTGCACCCGCAGCACGCCCAGCCGGGTCTTCTGCCGCAGCGCGAAGGTGACGATCGCGGTGCGGTCCGTGGACTGCAGGGCCTCGCGCAGCAGCAGGTAGGACTTGGGGGACTTGCCCTGCGGCTCCAGGAAGTAGCTCTTCTCCAGCGTCACCGGGTCCACCTGGTCGGAGGGGACGAACTGGACCACCTCGATCTCGTCGTTGGTGGCCTCGGGGAGGGCCTCGAACTCCTCCTCGTGGATCACCACGGTCTGGTCGCCGTCGTCGTAGGCCTTGTCGATGTGCTCGTAGTCGATCTTCTTCCCGCACACCTCGCACCGGCGCTGGTACCGGATCCGGCCGCCGTCGGCGTCGTGGACCTGGTGGAAGGACACGTCGTGGTCGGTGGTGGTGGAGTATGCCTTGACAGGGACGTTCACCAGCCCGAAAGTGATAGATCCAGACCAAATGGCTCGCATGGCGGTCAGCATATGCGGCCGCCGGGGGGTCGCGGGAGGGCACGTGGCACGGACAACCCGCCAGACCTACACCGTGGGGCAGAGATCGCTCTCCGTCTCCAACCTCGACAAGGTCCTCTACCCGGCCACCGGCACCACCAAGGCCGAGGTGATGCGCTACTATCTCGGGGTCGCCGACGTGCTCATCCCGCAGGTCGCCCGCCGGCCGGTCACCCGCAAGCGCTGGGTCGACGGCGTGGGCACCGCGGACAGGCCCGGCACCGTGTTCTTCCGCAAGGACCTCGAGGACTCCGCCCCGGCCTGGATCCCCACCGGCCGGATCGTCCACGCCGAGCGGACCAACACCTATCCGCTGGCCGACGAACCGGCCGTGCTGGCCTGGTTCGCCCAGGTCGCGGCCCTGGAACTGCACACCCCGCAGTGGCGCTTCGGCCGCAACGGCCAGCCGCGCAACCCGGACCGGCTCGTGCTGGACCTTGACCCCGGTGAGGGCGCCGGGCTCGCCGAGTGCGCGGAGGTGGCCCGGTTGTGCCGTGACCTGCTCACGGACATGGGGCTGGAGGCCTATCCCGTCACCTCCGGGTCCAAGGGCATCCACCTGTACGCGGGGCTGGACGGCAGGCACAATGCCGAGGCTGTCAGCGCGGTCGCCCACGAACTGGCCCGCGCCCTGGAGGCCGACCACCGTGACCTGGTGGTCTCGGCGATGAAGCGGTCTCTGCGCGCGGGCAAGGTGTTCGTGGACTGGAGCCAGAACAACGCCTCCAAGACCACGGTCAGCCCCTACTCGCTGCGCGGACGGGAGCACCCGTGGGTGGCCGCGCCCCGGACCTGGGAGGAACTGGAGGACCCCCGGCTGCGCCACCTCGAGTTCGAGGAGGTCCTGGAACGGGTGGCCGGGGGCCTGGACCCGATCGCCCCGCTGGGCTGGACCCCGGACGGCCGAGACGGTGGGGATGAGGAGACCGGGGACGACGACGGCGGGGCGGGTGCCGGCAGCGGCACGGCCGAGGCCATCGACCGGCTCTCGAGGTACCGCTCCATGCGCGACCCGGACAAGACCGCCGAACCGGTCCCGGCACAGGCTCCGGTCGAGCGGGAGCTCGGTGAGGGACAGCTGCCCAGCTTCGTGATCCAGGAGCACCACGCCCGCCGCCTGCACTGGGACTTCCGGCTGGAGCACTCCGGGGTGCTGGTGTCCTGGGCCGTGCCCAAGGGCCCGCCGCTGGACACGGACCAGAACCGGCTGGCGGTGATGACGGAGGACCACCCGCTGGAGTACGGCACCTTCGAGGGCACGATCGCCCCGGGCGAGTACGGGGCCGGGGAAGTCACCATCTGGGACGCGGGCACCTGGGAGCTGGAGAAGTGGCGCGAGGGCAAGGAGGTCATCGGCGTCCTGCACGGCCGCCCGGACGGCGGGCTCGGCGGGGTGCCCCGCCGCTACGCGCTGATCAACGCGCCCGGCATGGGCGGGGAACGCAACTGGCTGATCCACCTGATGAAGGACCAGCCGGACACCGGGCAGTCCACGCCCGGGGTCCCTGCGGCCCCGGACGCGACGACGGCAGGGAAGCAGACGGCAGGGAACAAGGCGGCAGCGAAGAAACCGGCAGGGAAGACGGCGGCCGGGAACAAGGCGGCCGGAAACAGGGCGGCCGGAAACAGGGCGGCCGGGAACAGGACCGTGGGGGCCGGCCCCGCGGCCTCCTTCGGCCCGGAGGACCTGCCGGCCCCCATGCTGGCCACGGCGGGCCGCCCCGCGGATCTGACCGCGGACGAGGACTGGTCCTTCGAGATGAAGTGGGACGGCTGGCGGGTGGTCGCCGGGGTCAGCCAGGACCGGGTGGTCCTGACGAGCCGGAACGGCCAGGACCTCACCGACCGCTATCCCGCACTGCAGGAACTCACCGGGCTGCTCCGGGGCGAGGCCGCGGACCGCGGGGGAGCGGTGCTCGACGGGGAGCTGGTGTCCCTCGACGACCAGGGCAGGCCGGACTTCGGGATGCTGCAGGACGGGACCGGGGAGCTGCGCCTCATCGTGTTCGACATCCTCCAGCTCGGCCCGCCCGGCACGTCGCAGCACCGACGCCATTCCCTGCTGCGCACCGCCTACGGTGAGCGACGGGTGATCCTGGAAGCCTCCCTCGGAGAGGGGGAGGTGGTGTCCGTGCCGCCGGCCTACCATGGCTCCCTGGCCCAGGCCCAGCGGATCAGCCGCGCGATGGGGCTGGAGGGCGTGGTGGCCAAGCGCACCGGTTCCGTCTACCTGCCGGGCCGCCGCGGGTCGGCGTGGATCAAGCTCAAGCTGCAGCAGCACCAGGAGATCGTGGTGATCGGCGTCCGTGAGGGCCGGGGTGAGCGCTCCGGCGGCATCGGTTCCCTGCTGGCGGCCATTCCGGACGAGAACGGGACACTGCGCTACGCGGGCCGGGTGGGCACGGGCTTCTCGGCCGGCCAGCTGGTGGAGGTGGAACAGCGGCTGCGGCCACTGGCCCGGGACACCCCGCCCGTGGACGACGTCCCGGCCGGGGACCGTTCGGACGCCTGGTGGGTCACGCCGTCGGAGGTGGCGGAGGTGTCCCTGGCCGGACGCACCCGCGCAGGGCGGCTGCGCCAGGCGTCCTGGCGGGGCTGGCGGCCGGACAAGTCCGTGGACGAGGTTCGCTGGGAGGTCCCGTGAACCACGCAGGCCGGCCGGGTGGCGCCGACCCGCCGGCGGATCCGGGTCTGCCCGGGGATCCCTCAGGCCGGCCCGGGGACCCCACCGGGCTGCGGCACGAGACGCCCGCCGAGAAGCTGGACCGGAACTGGAACGACCTGCTCCAGGAGCTGCGGGTGATGCAGACGGGCACGCAGATCGTCACCGCGTTCCTGATCGTGCTGCCCTTCCAGGCCCGTTTCGAGGAGGTGGCCGGGGAGATCATCGGCTGGTACATGGCCCTGTTACTGGCCGCGGTGGTCCTGACGACCCTGATGCTGCTGCCCGTGGTCATCCACCGCCGGTTGTTCGGCCGGCACGTCAAGGACCAGACCGTGGCCTGGGGGAACCTGCTGGTGAAGGTCTGCCTGGCCGGGCAGGGGGTGCTGCTGGCCGGCTGCGTGGCGCTCATCGCACACGCCGTGCTCGAGCCCGCCCGGGCCTGGTGGATCGCCGGTGTCACCGCCGCGGTGATCGCGCTGCTGATGCTGGCGCTGCCACCGCGGCGGGTCCACGCGGGCGACGAGGGTGACGCCGGCGGACGCTGAGACGACTACCGGGTCCGGGCCACGGACATGAGCCGCTTGTTCACGAACTCGTCCATGCCCAGCGGCCCGAGTTCCCGGCCGAAACCGGAGCGCTTCACGCCGCCGAAGGGCATGTTCGCGGCCTCCGGCGGCGACTGGTTGGCACCGACCATCCCGGCCTCCAGCTGCTCGGCGAACCGCTCGGCGCGCCCCGCCTCGGTGGCGAACACGGTCGATCCCAGGCCGTAGGGGGTGTTGTTGGCCAGGGCGATCGCCTCCTCGTCACTGGACACCCGGTACACCGCCAGGACCGGGCCGAAGAACTCCTCGCGGTAGACGTCGGAGTCCTGGGGGATGTCCGTGATCACGGCCGGCTCCACGTAGAAGCCCTCCCGGTCGGCGCGCCGGCCGCCCACGTGCAGGGTGCCGCCGGCAGCCACCGCGCGCTCGATCTGGTCGACCAGGGTCTGCGCCGCGGACTCCGAGGACAGCGGGCCGAAGGTGCCCTCCCGCTCCTGGGCCGGATCGGCGGGCTGCAGCCCGGAGACCTGCTGCACCAGTTCGTCGACGAAGTCGTCGAAGACGTCGTCCATGACGATCAGGCGCTTGTTCGAGTTGCACGCCTGGCCGGTGTTCTCCAGCCGGATGGCCAGCGCGTCGCGGGCCGCCTGGCGGGGGTCGTCCGTGGAGAGGATGACGTAGGGGTCGGACCCGCCCAGTTCCAGGACGGCCTTCTTCAGGTGCCGGCCGGCCTGCTCGGCCACCGCGGCGCCGGCCCGCTCGGAACCCGTCAGCGAGACGCCCAGGACCCGGGGGTCGGCGATGATCGTGCCGACCTGGTCGTGCGTGGCGAACAGGTTCTGGTAGACCCCCTCGGGCACGCCGGCGTCGCGGAACAGCTGCTCGATGGCCAGCGCGGACTCGGGGACGATCTCGGCGTGCTTGAGCAGGATGGTGTTGCCCAGCACCAGGTTCGGGGCGGCGAAGCGGGCCACCTGGTAGTACGGGTAGTTCCACGGCATGATGCCCAGCAGCACGCCCAGCGGCCGGCGCTGGATGACGTTGCTGGACCCGTCGGTGCTGTCGAGGACCTGGTCGGCGGCGAGCTGCGGGCCGTTGTCCGCGTAGTACCGGAAGATCTCCGCGCTGAACTCGGCCTCCCCGCGGGACTCGGCGATCGGCTTGCCCATCTCGCGGGTGATGGTCTCGGCCAGCGCGTCGGCGCGCTCCTCGAACAGCTCGGCGATCCGGGCCACGATGCCGGCCCGCTCGCCGATGTCGCGGGAGCGCCAGTCCTCGAAGGCCCGGTGGGCGGTGGCGATGGCCTGCTCGACCTGCTCGTCGGTGGCGACCGGGTGTTCGCTGACGGTCCGGCCGGTGGCCGGATTGACGGCGCGATAGGCCGGTGACGTGGTGGGGGTGGTGTCGGTGCTCACAGTGTCCATAGTGGTCATGATGCCTCTTCCGTGCGTGGGGTGGAATGCGTGGAGGGGGATTCGGTGGTCGGTGCCCGGACCGTGGTCCGTGGAGGCGGGGACCGGTACGGGCCGGTCGCCTCGAACGCGCAGGCGAGCCGGAGCAGGGTGGTGTCGTCGTAGGCGCGGCCGGCGAAGGTCAGCCCGAAGGGCATGGCGATGTCCGGGGCGGTGCCCATCGGGACGGTGACGGTGGGGATGCCCAGGTGCCGGGGGACCAGGTTGCCGTTGGCCACCCAGGTCCCGTTGCGCCAGGCCAGCTCGGCCGAGCGGGGGTTCACGTCGGCGTCGGCGGGCCCGACGTCGGCCAGGGCGGGGAAGACGACCGCGTCCAGCCCCAGCCCGTCCATCCAGTCCTCGAGGTCGGTCCGGCGGGTCCGTTCCAGACCGGCGAGGCCCTGCGCCAGGTGTGGGATCGACTCCACCGTGGTTCCGGGACCGCGGGTCCGGATGATCTCCGGGAAGGCGGCGATGTCGTCGCCGAACCCCTCGTAGCGGTCCGGCAGGGCGCCGGCCGGGTGCGGGAAGATCCGGGCGCCGTCCACCCCGGCCAGCGTGTCCAGTCCCGGGTCCCCGTTGGCCTGGAGGAAGTCCTCCCAGGCCCACGCGGACAGCTCGGTGACCTCCGCGTGCAGGAACTCGGGGGACACCAGTCCGCGGGTGCCGATGGTCGGGGCCCCGGGGCGGTCACCCTCGTAGTTCGTGACGACCGGGAAGTCCACCGCCACGACGGTGGCGCCGGCCGTCTCCAGCGCGGCCCGGGCCGCCTGCCAGAGCTCGATCACGGAGGGGCGCGTCTCGACGCGCCGGCCCATCGGGCCCCCGATGCCGGCGGACCCGCGGTGGTCGGGTCCGGTGCCGGCGTCCGGGTCGGCGTTGACGTACATCCGGGGCACGCCCAGTCGCCTGCCCGCCAGGGCGCCCCGGCCGCCGTCGGGCCCGGACGCCGCGGCGAGGGCGGGGTAGGACGGTGGCCGGACGTCACCGGCCCGGGGGAGGCGGATCCACGGCTGGAGGCGCCAGAAGTCCCCGCGGGCGGTGTGGTCGTCGGCGACGATGACGTCCAGCACCTCGAGCAGGTCCGCCATGGAACGGGTGTGGGGGACCACCACGTCCATGGTGGGCACCAGCGGCCAGTTGCCCCGCACGGAGATCATCCCGCGGGAGGGGGTGTAGGCGCACAGGGCGTTACAGGAGGCGGGCGCCCGGCCGGACGACCAGGTCTCCTCGCCCAGGCCGAAGGCGCCGAGGCTCGCGGCCGTGGCCGTCCCGGAGCCGTTCGAGGAACCGGAGGCGAAGGCGCTGGTGAGGTAGTCGGGGTTGTAGGGACTCTCCGCCCGCCCGTACAGGCCGCGCTGCATGCCCCCGTTGGCCATGGGCGGCATGTTCGTCAACCCCAGCAGCACCGCCCCGGCGTCCCGCAGCCGCTCGATGGTGAAGGCGTCCCACCGGGCCACGAGGCCGGCGAACGCCGGGGACCCGGCCGCCACGGTCAGCCCGCGGGCCATGAACGAGTCCTTCGCGGTGTAGGGAATGCCGTCCAGCGGTCCCCGCACCGCGCCGGCGGCGCGCCGCTCGTCCGAGGCGCGGGCCTCCTCCAGGGCCCGGGGGTTGTCCACGATCACCGAGTTCAGCGGGATGCCGCCATCGGGGGCCCGGTGCGTGGCCACCGTGCCGGAGGCGGACTGCGCCGGCCGGTCATAGTGGGCGATGCGCGCCCGGTAGGCGTGCACGAGCTCCACGGCGGTGGTGCGACCGGACTCCAGGGCCGTCCGGAGCTCGGCGATCGACGTCTCGGTGACGTCAAGCATCCCCATCGACCGACCCGCGCGGGGCGAGCGTGCCCCGGTCCGCACCCGCTGCCGGCTGCTGCTGGGTGATGCAGTGGATGCCGCCGCCGAAGGCGAAGATGTCCCGGGCGTCCACGAGCTCCACGGTGCGTCCCGGGTAGGCCTCGCCGAGGATCCCGGCGGCCAGCGCGTCGGCTTCGGGCTCGCCGAAGGCGCACAGGATGACGGCGCCGTTGGCCACGTAGTGATTGATGTAGGAGTAGTCGACCCATCCCTCGGCATCGCGCAGCGCGGACGGGGCGGGGACGTCCACCACGCGCAGCGGCCGGCCCTGGGCGTCGACCGCACCGCCCAGTTCCTCGCGCAACCGACGGGTGACCTGGTGGTCGGGGTGCCCGGGGTCGTCCTGGCGGTGCAGCAGCACGGTGCCGGCCTCGGTGAAGGACGCGACGATGTCCACGTGCCCGCGGGTGCCGAAGCCGTCGTAGTCCCGCGTCAGCCCGCGGGAGAGCCACACCGCGTGGGTGGTGCCCAGCTGGTGGTGGATCTCGGCCTCCACCGCGGAGCGGGTCAGGCCCGGGTTGCGGTCGGGGTCCAGTTGCACGGTCTCCGTCAGCAGGACCGTCCCCCGGCCGTCGACGTGGAACCCGCCGCCCTCGTTGACCAGCCGGGAGTCCCGCGCCGGGACCTGGGCGTGGTGGGCGACGGTGGCGGCGAGGTGCCGGTCCTGGTCCCACCGGGCCCAGGACTGGGCCCCCCAGCCGTTGAAGACCCAGTTGACCGCCGAGAGCGCTCCGAAGGGATCCAGGGTGAACGTCGGGCCGGAGTCGCGCATCCAGGCGTCGTCCAGGACGGCGGGGAGGATCTCGACGTCGGACCCGAGCAGGTCCCGGGCCGCCGCCTCGTCCTGCGGGTGGGACACCACGGTGACCGGCTCGTACCGGGCGATCGTGCGCGCCACGGACGTCCAGGCGGTGCGGGCCCGCCCCAGGCCCTCCGAGCCGGGGGCGCCGAACGTGTCGTTGGGGGTGGGGAAGGACATCCAGGTGCGCTCGTGGGGTGCCCACTCCGGGGGCATGACCGAAGGGCCGAGGGTGGTCATCAGATGGTCAGTCCTTCTCCGGTGGTGTCCCGCGTGGACTCGGTGGTCTCCAGGGTCTCCCCGCGGAAGTAGGCCGGGTGGCGCAACCGGGTCCACAGCATGAGCACCACGCCCAGGACGAGCACGCCCATGCCCAGGACGAACACCATGCCCACCCCGCCGATCGAGGACCCCGACCCGTAGTCCGGGCTGATCGAGTCCACGGCGGTCTGGAAGAACATGACCAGCAGGACCGCGCCGCCGATGAGCGGGAAGAGGAACTTGAACACCACGTTGCGGGCCGAGGTGAACAGTTCGCGGCGGAAGTACCAGACGCAGGCCAGGGCCGTGATGCCGTAGTAGAAGCAGATCATCAGGCCCAGGGCGGTGATGGTGTCCCACAGGGCGTTCTCGCTGAGCAGGCGGGTGATCGTGTAGAAGCCGCCGGCGGCCACGGCCGAGGAGATGGTGGCCACGGAGGGGGTGCGGAACCGGGGGCTGATGCGGGAGAACATCGGCGGCAGGGCACGGTAGTACCCCATGGCCAGCAGGGTGCGCGAGGGGGAGATCATCGTGGACTGCAGGGAGGCGAAGGAGGAGGACATGATCGCGATGGACATCAGCAGGGCGAACGGGCCCATCACCGGGCTGGCGAGCACCGCGAACAGCGACTCCTGGTTGTCCGGGTTCCCGGCGCCCAGGCCCTCGGTGCCGATGCCGGCCCAGGCGATGACGGCCAGCGCGCACAGGGTGTAGATCACCATGATGATCAGCACGGTCAGGGTGGCCGCCCGCCCGGAGGTGCGCTGGGGGTCCTTGGTCTCCTCGTTCATGGTCAGGGTGGTGTCCCAGCCCCAGAACAGGAAGATGGACAGCGAGATGCCGGCGGCGACGATGGAGAAGTCGTCGAAGCTGAACGGGTTGAACCAGTCGATGCTGATGGGCGTGGGGTCGAAGCCCTCCCCGTTGGCGGCCTGCACGAGGGCCGCCACGGCGAAGCCGCCCAGCACCAGTAGCTGGAAGCCCACGAGGACGTACTGGATGTGCTGGGTGGACTTCAGCCCGCGGTAGGAGATCCAGGCCGCCACCGCGATGAACACCAGCGTGGTGGGGATGTTGATCCACAGGTTGTCCGTCAGCTCGGCCAGCGCCGGACTGCCGAGGACCTGGGCCAGCAGCAGGTAGAAGAAGTCCACCGCCACGGCGGCCAGGTTGGACAGCACGATCACCGTGGCCGCGATCAGGCCCCAGCCGCCCATCCAGCCGATCCAGGGGTTGAAGGCCTTGGTGGCCCAGGTGAAGGACGTCCCGGAGTCGGGCACCCGCGAGTTGAGCTCGCGGTAGCCGAAGGCGACCAGCAGCATGGGCAGGAAGCCGAGCAGCAGGATGGCCGGCACGTGGGTGCCGACCACCGAGATGGTGGGCCCGAGCCCGGCGGTCAGGGTGTAGGCCGGGGCGATGCAGCCCACGCCGATCACGACGGCGCCGATCACCCCCACCTGGCCCCGGGCCAGTCCCTTGGCGGAGACGGCCCGGTCCTCGGTGGGCCGGGGCGGCACGGTGTTCGCAGTGCTCATGTCAGTGGTCACTTTCAGCAGTGGCGGGACCGGTGTGGCCGGCGGGCACGACCACCACCGGGACCGGGACGGTGCGCAGCATCTTCGCGGCGGTGCTGCCCAGGAACAGCCGGCCGCGGGCGGCCAGCCGGGAGGAGCCCACGACGACGACGTCGTCGGGCTCCCACTCGAGGTGGGCCATGGCGTGGTCCACGGTCGGCCCGGAGGCGACGAGCGTGCTGGCCCGGCCCTGGTCGAGCATCTCGGCGGCCTCGTCGGCCAGCCGCCGGTTCGCGTACTGGGTGACGGAGGCCAGGACGTCCTCGTCGTCCGCAGCGGTGCCCGGGCCGGAACCCTCCTCGGCCCGGTCCAGCAGCACGAGGGAGACCAGGCGCAACGGGATGGACCGGCGACGGGCCGCCTGGATGCCCAGGCCGACGACGTCGACGGCGCCCGGCCGCGGGCCGAACATCGCCGTCAGCCGGCCCACGGGCCCACCGTGCCGGTATCCGGCCGGGGCCAGGGCCACCGGGATCGGCGCCGTGTGCAGGAGGGTGGTGGCGACGGAGCCGAGGCGGTATCGACGCAGCAGTCCGCCGCTGCGGCCGCCGATGACGATCATCGAGCAGTCCAGTTGCCCGGCCGCGGCCAGCAGCCCTTCGGCGTCCGACTCGGCCGTGACCACGTGGCCGGTGGCCGGGACGTCGTCCGGGACGGAGGCCAGCGCCTCGTCGAGCCAGGCACCCAGTTGTTCCTCGAGGATGCTGCCGTACCCGCCGGCCGGCGGATAGATCCCGGCGTAGGCGCTGTCCAGCGGGGCGATCATCACCACGTGGAGCCGGGCGTCCTGCTCCCGGGCCAGTGCGATGCCCAGATTCAGGGCGTCCCGTCCCGTGGAGGTCGCCAGGTAGCCGACCAGCAGGTGCCGGGTCATCGGAGCGTCCCCTCGGTGAGGACCGGCCGGCCGGCGTGTGCGAGGATCTGCCGCGCCGCGGCCTCGCCCATGCGCACCGCGCCGTCCACGTGCTGGTAGCCCTCGGCGGCGATGTCCGAGCAGGCGTAGTGGATGGGCCCGGTGGGACGGTTCTGCAGGTGGCCCCAGCGGTGCAGCCCGCCCAGGTCATAGCTGGCCGCGTAGGCGCCGCGCGTCCACTCCTCGGCCGCCATGTCCGAGAGGTAGAAGGCGATCGGCTCCAGCGCCTGCGGCCCCAGGTAGAGCGCCAGCGCCTCCAGGACCTGTCGCCGGCGCTCCTCGGCCGGCAGGGCCCACATCCGTTCGGCGTGGACGTCCGAGATGAAGCCCACCAGGGTCCCGTGCGGGTCCTCCGTGCCGGGCTCGCCGCCGGCGAGGTTGGGGCCGTAGTTCGTGTTGTCGTAGACCTCCTGCACCAGGCGGCCGCCGCCGAAGCCGGTGCCGGACAGGCCCTGGGCGCGCCAGAAGGGGGTCTCGTAGACGGCGTGGACCTTGATGACCAGGCCCATCGAGAGGTGCTGGTGGGCGATCTGCTGCTCGCGCGGCAGCGGCGGGGTGAACTGGATGCGCGAGTAGAGGTTCGGCGGGACGGCCAGCACGGCGTTCCGCGCCCGGACGACCACGCGGTCGGAGTGGGCGACCACCCGGCCGGGGGCACCGTTCTCCGGCACGCCGTCGCGCACGTCCGCCGCGATGCCGTTCAGCGGATCCGCGGTGGCGGGGTCCGGGGTGGCCCACTCCAGCTCCCGCACCGGGGTGGACAGGTACAGGTCCTCGCCGATCTCCTCGGCCAGTCGCTCGGACACCGTCTGCATCCCGCCCACCACGCGCCGGTCCAGGATGAAGTCCTCGTCCACCAGGTTCGAGAAGGACCCCGCCGAGGCCGCCATGAGCACGGCCTGCAGCACGGAGAAGGCGTGGGAGGGCTTGGTGAGCATGCCGGAGGCCACGTAGATCGAGACGTTGTCGATCGCCTCCTGGTCGTCCGAGTGGCTGCTGAGCCAGGTCCGGAAGGAGATGGAGTCGAGCTCGGCAGCGCGGTCCGCCGCCCACGGCGCACTGGCCCCGATCTCCACGGTGAGCTCGTCCAGCAGGCCGATCAGCCGCTCCATCTCGGCGGCGGTCCGGTCGGAGACCGGCATGCGGTCACCGGTGTAGGTGTGCCGCGTCCCGTCCGGCGCCACGTAGACGGATGCACCCTCGCGGTAGCGCGGGAAGGTCTCCAGGCCCAGCTCCTCGACCAGGTCGATCAGCCGGGTCTGGTCCGGGGAGATCCACTGCCCGCCGATCTCGATGAAGTGCTCCCGGCCGCTGGCGTCCGCCACCCGGCCGTTCCACGTCCGGCCCCCCACGCGGGGCCGCGCCTCCAGGACGGCGACGCTGTGGCCGGCCTCCCGGAGGGTGCGGGCGGCCATCAGTCCGGCAGGTCCCGCCCCGATGACCACCACGTCGCGGTCGAT
>NZ_CALMQR010000067.1:0-13595 GCF_937871995.1 uncultured Citricoccus sp.
GAACCGCCGACGGACCGCGCCGGGGTCCTCGCGGCCCTCGGCCACCGCACCGGGGACCCCGAGCTGCTGGCCCGGGCCACCGCCGCCCTGGACGTGCTGCAGTCCGCTCCGGTGGCGCGGTTGCCCGCACCACCGGGACCGGTCCACGACCTGCTCCTGGACACCGGCCTGCTGGTCCGGACCGGCCGGTTGCCGGACGGCACCGACCTGGCCGAGCACCCCCTCGAGGCCGGGTTGGCCTGGCGCGACGGAACCGCCGGACGCCGGCTGGGGGTCACCGCGCCGCCGCCGCAGGACCGCACCGTGCCCACCGCGCTGTCCTCGAACGCCGCCCTGGCCGCCATCACCGACCTGTTGCGCGGTTGCGCCGACCTCCTGGACGGACTGCTCGAGGGACTGCCGACCCTGCGCTCGGGCGGTGTCGGCGTCCGGGAGGTGAAACGGCTGGCCGACTCCACCGGTTCGGCGCCCGAGGACACCTCCTGGCTGCTGGAACTGCTCGCCGCGGCCGGTCTCCTGGTCCTGGATCCGGACACCTCCCGCTGGGTCGTCGCCGCCGAGGCGGCGGACTGGCAACGCAGCGAGCGCCAGGTGCAGTGGGAGGCACTCGTCCTGGGCTGGCTGGGCAGCGGACGCGCGCCCCTGCTCGGCCCGGCGCCCACGGCCGGTGGCGTTCCGTCCGGCTCCTCGTCCGGAGCAGCGCCCTCGGCGGCGGGTGGCGGGCGGGCGCTGGCCTCCGACCGGAACCGGCCCGATGCGCCCGGGCTGCGGGCCGCCGTGCTGGAGACCGCCCTCGAGCTCGCGGGGGAACGGCCGGGTGTGCTGCTGGATGAGGCGGTGGCCCGGCGCCTCCGGTGGCGCAGCCCCCGCCAGTCCGCCCGGACCGCTCCGTTCACCGCACCGCTGCTGGCCGAGGCCGCCCGGCTCGGCCTGACCGGCGCCGGTGCCCTCACCGTGGCCGGTGCCCTCGTCGCCGCCGGTCGCCTCGGCGAGGCCGCCGACGCCGTCGGGACGGCACTTCCCGCTCCCCTGACCCGGGTGCGCCTGCAGGGTGACCTGACCGCCGTGGCCCCCGGGTACCTCGATCCCGAGGTGGCGCGGACGCTGGCGACGATGGCCGACGCCGAGGGTGACGGTGCCGCCCGGGTCTACCGGTTCTCCGACGACTCCCTGTACCGCGCGCTGGACACGGGGCTGGATGCGACCGCGATCGAGCAGTTCCTCGACGCGCACTCCGAGGACGAGTTGCCGCAGTCGCTGCGCTATCTGGTCCGGGACGTCGCGCGCCGCCATGGGGCGGTGACCGTCGGATCCGCCGGGTCCTGGCTGCGGGTGGAGGACGAGGCCCTGCTGGATGCGATCGTCGCCGATCCGGTCCTGGCCGACGCCGGACTGGAGCGGGTGGCACCCACGGTCGCGGTGTCCCCGGTCGGCGAGCGCGAACTGCACAGGATGCTCGCCGGCGCCGGACACCGGTCCTCCCGTCGGCGGGGCACACCGGACCGCAGCGGGACCCCGGCCTCCGCCGGGGCCGGCGCGGCCGGCGCCGGGCCGTCCAGGCTGCGGCGGGCGACCCCGGAGAGCGGGACGGTGGAGTCCGTGTTCCCGGCCCCCGTCCGGGCGGTGCGGTGGACGCCCAGCGAGGAGGAGCTGGCCGCCCAGGTCGCCCGGCTGCGGGCCGCGCCGCGTCCCTCGCCCAGCGGACCGGGCACCGAGGAGGCCGTCGTGCTGTTGCGCCACGCCGCCCGGCAGCGGAGCACGGTCGACCTGGTCACCGTGGACCAGCGGGGCCATCGGCAGTCGCTGCGGGTGGTGCCGCTGGCCGTGGCCGGTGGCCGCGTCCGCTGCCTCGTCCCCTCCCGCGAGGCCGAGACGGTGGTGCCGCTCCACCGCGTCGTCTCCGCCGAGCCCGCCGGGGCAGCCGAGCCCGTGACCGCCGCCGCATCCCCCACGACCGACCAGGAGGACCCATGCCCGACGGACCGTTGATCGTACAGTCGGACAAGACCGTGCTGCTCGAGGTGGACCACCCGGACGCCACCGAGGCCCGGCACGCGCTGGCCTCGTTCGCCGAGCTCGAACGCGCACCGGAGCACGTGCACACCTACCGGATCACGAACCTGGGCCTGTGGAACGCCCGCGCGGCCGGGGTGGACGCCGAACGCGTGCTCGACGTCCTGCTGACCCACTCGCGCTACCCGGTGCCCCATGCGCTGCTGGTGGACATCGACGACACCATGAGCCGCTACGGCCGGCTGCGGCTGGAGAACGACCCCGTCCACGGCCTCGTCCTGCGCACCGACGACCATCCGGTGCTCGAGGAGGTCCTGCACGCCCGGAAGACCGCGGACATGTTCGGTCCCCGCATCGACGGCCGGACCGTGGTGGTCCACGTGGCCAGCCGCGGACAGCTCAAGCAGGCCCTGCTCAGGCTCGGCTGGCCCGCCGAGGACGCCGCGGGTTACGTGGACGGCACGCCCTACCCGATCGGGCTCACCGAGGTGCCGGAGACCGGTGAGCTTGCGGACGGGGAGTATCCGGACGGTGACGCGGTCGACACCGTCCCGAGGGAGCCCTGGCGACTGCGCCCGTACCAGCGCATGGCGGTGGAGAACTTCTGGGCGGGCGGGTCCGGGGTCGTGGTGCTGCCGTGCGGGGCGGGCAAGACCCTCGTGGGCGCAGGCGCCATGGCGACCGCGGGCGCCACCACGCTGATCCTGGTGACGAACACGGTCTCGGCGCGGCAGTGGAAGGCCGAGCTGCTGCGACGGACCACGCTGACCGAGACCGAGATCGGTGAGTACTCGGGGGCGGTCAAGGAGGTCCGCCCGGTCACGATCGCCACCTACCAGGTGCTGACCGCCAAACGGGGCGGGATCTATCCGCACCTGGAGCTGGTCAACGACCACGACTGGGGGCTGATCATCTACGACGAGGTGCACCTGCTGCCCGCGCCCATCTTCCGGCTGACGGCGGACCTGCAGGCCAGGCGTCGGCTGGGGCTGACCGCCACCCTGGTGCGTGAGGACGGCCGGGAGTCCGAGGTGTTCTCGCTGATCGGGCCGAAGCGCTACGACGCCCCGTGGAAGGACATCGAGGCCCAGGGCTACATCGCCCCGGCCGAGTGCATCGAGGTGCGGGTGGAGCTGCCCAGGGATGAACGGGTGGCCTACGCGATGGCCGAGGACGCCGACAGGTATCGGCTGTGCTCAACCTCCGAGGTGAAGCTGCCCGTGGTGCGCTCCATCCTCGGACGGCACCCCGGTGAGCAGGTGCTGGTCATCGGCCAGTACCTCGACCAGCTCGAGGAACTCGGGGAGCTCCTGGAGGCTCCCGTGCTGACCGGGTCGACACCGGTGGCGGAGCGCCAACGTCTCTTCGGCGCCTTCCGGGACGGGGAGATAGGGGTCCTGGTGGTGTCGAAGGTGGCCAACTTCTCGATCGACCTGCCCGAGGCCTCGGTGGCCGTGCAGGTCTCCGGGGCCTACGGTTCCCGCCAGGAGGAGGCCCAGCGTCTCGGCCGGCTGTTGCGCCCGAAGGAGGACGGGAAGTCCGCCCACTTCTACACCGTGGTCTCCCGCGACACGCTGGACCAGGACTACGCCCAGAAGCGGCAGCGGTTCCTGGCCGAGCAGGGGTACGCGTACACGATCCTCGACGCCGCGGACCTGGCCCAGCCCTAGGGAAGGTGCCCGCTGCCGTCGACGTGGCGGTGGATACGCAGCCCGGGACCGTCCGGCACCCCGGAAACCTCGCTCAGCCAACGTTCAGGAAATGCTCAGCGAACGGGTGGACGATGGAATCCATGAAGTCCAAAGAGCCCGAAGCCAAGCTCCTGGTCGTCGATGACGAGCCCAATATCCGAGAGCTGCTGTCCACCTCCCTGCGGTTCGCCGGGTTCGAGGTGGTGGCGGCCGCGAATGGCCGCGAGGCCCTGGCCGCGGCGGAGAAGGACCAGCCGGACCTGGCCGTCCTGGACGTGATGCTGCCGGACATGGACGGCTTCACGGTCACCCGCAAGCTCCGCGCCGCCGGCCGTCACTTCCCGGTCGTGTTCCTCACCGCCCGCGATGACACCGAGGACAAGGTCACCGGGCTGACCGTCGGCGGTGACGACTACGTCACCAAGCCGTTCTCCCTCGACGAGGTGGTCGCCCGCATCCGGGCCGTGCTGCGCCGCACCGCCCCGGCCGACGGCGACGACGCCGTCCTGAGGGTCGACGACCTCGAGCTCGACGACGACGCCCATGAGGTGCGCCGGGCCGGCGAGGTGGTGGAACTGTCCCCCACCGAGTTCAAGCTGCTGCGCTACCTGATGATGAACCCCAACCGCGTGCTGTCCAAGGCGCAGATCCTGGACCACGTCTGGGAGTACGACTTCAACGGGGACGCCTCGATCGTGGAGTCGTACATCTCCTACCTCCGCCGGAAGATCGACCGCCCCGACCTGCCGGACATGATCCAGACCAAGCGCGGCGTCGGCTACCTGCTGCGCTCCGCTGAGAAGCGCTGACCGTCCGTATCCTTGATGGCATGCCCCCACCCGTGAACCACAACGGGCGCTTCCGGCCGTTCCACGAGATCGTCCGGACCTGGAAGACCTCCTCGTTGCGCACCCAGCTGGTGGTCATGACCAGCGGCCTGATGCTGCTGGCCGTGGCCGTGACCGCCGCGCTGACCGCGTCCCTGTTCCGGCAGGAACTGGTGCGGCAGATCGACGAGGACCTGTTCGCCAACCGCAGCAACGTCTCGGTCTACCTGACCAGCCTCGGCATGGGCACGGACTATTTCTCCTCGCCCCAGTCCATCCTGCGCTTCTACGGCGAACTGCAGGACAACGAGGGGCGGACCACCACGAAGTCCTCCTTCACCGGAGTCGACGAGGACCGGCCGGTCATTCCCGGGATGACGGCACAGGAGGTCCTGTCGAGGGGCACCCAGGCATTCGAGGTCCCCGGAACCCACGCGGACTCCCGCGGGTGGCGGGTGCAGGTCTACCGCCTGGAGTCCGGTGAGGGATCCCTGGCCATCGCGCTGCCCCTGGAACCGGTGTACAGCTCCGTGGACCGGGTGATGTCCCTCGTGGCCACCATCGGCCTGCTGGCCACTGCGGGCGCCTCGGCGATCGCCTACGCCGTGACCACCCGCGCCTTCCGTCCGCTGCTGCGGGTGGAGCGCACGGCGGCCCAGATCGCGGCCGGCGACCTCTCCCAGCGTGTGGAGATGGGCGCCCCGGACACCGAGGTCGGCCGGCTGTCCCGGTCCCTGAACGCCATGCTGGCGCATATCGAGACCGCGTTCCGGTCCAAGGAGCAGTCCGAGGAACGCATGCGCCGGTTCATCCAGGACGCCTCGCACGAGTTGCGCACTCCGCTGGTCACCATCCGGGGCTTCTCCGAGCTCTACCGGCACGGCGGGATCTCCGAGAAGGAGGACGTGGACGCCGCCATGGGCCGGATCGAGGGTGAGGCCAAGCGCATGAGCCAGCTCGTGGAGGACCTGCTGACGCTGGCCCGCCTGGACGAACAGCGTCCGCTGGACCATGAGCCGGTCGACCTGATGATGCTGGCCCACGACGCCGTCCTGGACGCCCGCGTCAACGCGCCGGACCGGGAGGTCAGGCTCGAGGGGCTCGACGGCGGCCGCGCCGGTTCCGCGCCCACCTCCGGGGACGAGGGCCGGTTGCGGCAGGTGGTGGCCAACCTCGTGACCAACGCCCTGCGGTACACCCCGGAGGGCACTCCGCTGGAGATCGCCGTCGGCACGGTGGACGTGCTGCCGGGGTCGGTCGACTCCGACGGCCAGCAGGTGCACGGTTCGCGCGACTCCGTGATCGAGATCCGGGACCACGGGCCCGGCATCGACGAGGACGACGCGGCCCGGGTCTTCGAGCGCTTCTACCGGGCGGACTCCTCACGCCAGCGGGAGACCGGCGGCACGGGCCTGGGGCTGGCCATCGTCGCGGCGATCGTCGCCCAGCACGACGGCACCGTGCGGCTGACCCAGACGCCCGGGGGCGGCGCCACCCTCTCCGTGCGACTGCCCTGGATCCCCGCCGCACAGGACCAGGACGAGCAGTCCGACGAGGACGGGACGGACCGGGCTGAGGACGGGGCCCCCGCCGCAGACGCGGACCTGCCGGTGGACGGGGACGAACCCTCCCGCGAGCAGTCCGGCGCCGGCGGACCGGCGAACGGCAGTCAGCCGACCGGCAGGCAGGTGACCGCGGGGAAACCGGCGCGGAACGGACGCGGCGTGATGCGTGGCCGGCGCAAGCCGCCCCTCCCGCCGCGTCCTGCACAGGCGCCCGGCGGGCCGGCGTCCTCCACAACGGAGTAGGACGCCCTGCCGGGTGCCCGACGGGGTTCCTAGCGTGGACGGGGAGCCGGACCACTCCGGCCCGGTCGGTCCGACCGCCTCGCGGCGGCCGGACCGGCATCCAGATCCCTCACCACAGGAGTGAACATGGCACTCGTCCAGATCGACACCGAAGACCTGATGGCCAAGAGCCAGGCCGTGGAGGGCTCCATCGGCCGGCTGCAGTCCGAGGTCAACGCGATGGAGGCCAACCTCCGCCAGCTGCAGGACACCTGGCGCGGCCAGGCCTCGAACAACTTCCAGACCATCCTGACCGAGTGGCGGGCCACCCAGGCCCGCGTCGAGGAGTCGCTGGTGTCCATCCGCGGGGCCATGACCCATGCGGCCCAGCAGTACCTGGACGCCGAGACCGCGAACGCCTCGATGTTCCGCGGTTGACCTCCCGGCCCTGACGTCTGCCGGGTGGGTGGAGGTGCGCAGGCAATCCATCTCCAGCCACCCGGCGGAAACCTAGGATGGGGACCATGGCCGTGCTGATCGATCCGGCACGGTGGCCCGCCCACGGCACCGTGTTCTCCCACCTGGTCTCGGACCACTCCCTGGCGGAACTGCACGCCTTCGCCGAGGAGGCCGGGATCCCCCGCCGCGCCTTCGACGGCGATCACTATGACGTCCCCGTCGAGCGATACCCGGCCCTGGTGGCGTTGGGCGCGGAGGAGGTCAGCGGCGCCGAGCTCGTCCGTCGCCTGGTCGCCTCCGGGTTGCGCATCCCGGCCAGCCACCGGCCGGGCAAGCTGGACAAGATCCTCACCCAGCGGTTCAACCGGTTGCTGCCCGGTCACTCCCCCCTCGAGCGCGAACCCGTGGTGGCAGACCTGCTGGCCCGGTGGTCCGAACCCCACCGCCACTACCACGACCGTTCCCACCTGCTGGCCGTGCTGAAGAGCGTCGACCTGTTGCTGCGCCAGGGAGAGGACTGCGGTCGCTGGGACCGGGCCGTCAAGCTGGCCGCCTGGTTCCATGACGCCGTCTACCGCGGCGACCCCGGCCGGCCGCCCGGGCAGGACGAGGAGGACTCCGCGGTGCTGGCGGAGACCGTCCTGTCGGATCTCGGACTGCCGGACCCGGAGATCGCGGAGACGGCCCGGCTGGTCCGGCTGACCACCACTCACGACCCGGACCCCCTGGACCGCTCCGGCGCCGTGCTCAGTGACGCGGACCTGGAGGTGCTGGGACGTGGTCGCGGTGACTACGCGCGGTACCTGGCCGCCGTCCGGAAGGACTTCTCGCACGTGCCGGACGATGCCTTCGCCGCAGGCCGGGCCGCCGTCGTGCAGTCCCTGCTGGACGCCGACCCGCTGTACCGGACCGCGACGGGTCACCGGATGTGGGACGGGGCGGCCCGCCGCAACCTCTCCGCGGAGCTGCACCCGACCTCCCGGTGGTGGTCCCGCCGCTGACGGTCCGGAACCGGGCCGGGACACGAGAAGGCCCGGCCCCCGGGAGACAAACCGGGAACCGGGCCTTCGCCGTCACTGGCGTTCGAGGCGGGATCAGTCCCGCCCGGACGGCCGGTGATGCCTGCTAGGAGCAGGTCATCACATCATGCCGCCCATACCGCCCATGCCGCCCATGTCGTCGCCACCCGGCATGGCAGCGGCCGGCTCAGGCTTGTCGGCCACGACGGCCTCGGTGGTCAGGAACAGGCCGGCGATCGAGGCGGCGTTCTGCAGGGCAGAGCGGGTCACCTTGACCGGGTCGTTGATGCCGGCGGCCAGCAGGTCCTCGTACTCACCGGTGGCGGCGTTCAGGCCGTGGCCGGCGGCCAGGCCCTTGACCTTGGCTGCCACCACGCCCGGCTCCAGGCCGGCGTTGTAGGCGATCTGCTTCATCGGGGCCTCAATGGCGACCTTGACGATGTTGGCACCGGTGGCCTCGTCACCCTCGAGGGACAGCGAGTCGAAGGCCTTGGTGCCGGCCTGGATCAGGGCGACGCCACCGCCGGCGACGATGCCCTCCTCCACGGCGGCCTTGGCGTTGCGCACGGCGTCCTCGATGCGGTGCTTGCGCTCCTTGAGCTCCACCTCGGTGGCGGCACCGGCCTTGATGACGGCCACGCCGCCGGCCAGCTTGGCCAGGCGCTCCTGCAGCTTCTCGCGGTCGTAGTCGGAGTCGGTGTTCTCGATCTCGGCACGGATCTGGCTGACCCGTCCGGCGATCTCCTCGGCGTCACCGGCACCCTCGACGATGGTGGTCTCGTCCTTGGTGACGACGACCTTGCGGGCGGTGCCCAGCAGGTCCAGGGTGGCGTTCTCCAGCTTGAGGCCGACCTCCTCGGAGATGACCTGGCCACCGGTGAGGATGGCGATGTCGGCCAGCATGGCCTTGCGGCGGTCGCCGAAGCCCGGGGCCTTGACGGCCACGGACTTGAAGGTGCCGCGGATCTTGTTGACCACCAGGGTGGCCAGGGCCTCGCCCTCGACGTCCTCGGCGATGATCAGCAGCGGCTTGCCGGACTGCATGACCTTCTCCAGCAGGGACACCATGTCCTTCACGTTGGAGATCTTGGAGTTGACGATGAGGATGTACGGATCCTCCAGCACGGTCTCCTGGCGCTCCGCGTCGGTGACGAAGTAGCCGGAGATGTAGCCCTTGTCGAAGCGCATGCCCTCGGTGAGCTCGAGCTCCAGGCCGAAGGTCTGGGACTCCTCGACGGTGACGACGCCCTCCTTGCCGACCTTGTCCAGGGCCTCGGCGATCAGGGCGCCGATCTGCGGGTCGGCGGCGGAGATCGACGCGGTGGCGGCGATCTGCTCCTTGGTCTCGATCTCCTTGGCGGAGGCGATGAGCTCGGCGGTGACGGCCTCCACGGCCTTCTCGATGCCGCGCTTCAGGGACAGCGGGTCGGCGCCGGCGGCCACGTTGCGCAGGCCTTCCTTGACCAGGGCCTGGGCCAGCACGGTGGCGGTGGTGGTGCCGTCGCCGGCGACGTCGTCGGTCTTCTTGGCGACCTCCTTGACGAGCTCGGCGCCGATCTTCTCGTACGGATCCTCGAGCTCGATCTCCTTGGCGATGGAGACACCGTCGTTGGTGATGGTGGGCGCGCCCCACTTCTTCTCCAGCACCACGTTGCGGCCGCGCGGGCCGAGGGTCACCTTGACGGCGTCGGCAAGGGTGTTCAGGCCCTTCTCCAGGCCGCGGCGCGCCTCTTCGTCGAATGCAATGGTCTTGGCCATGTGTGCACTGTCCTTTCTGGACCTTGGCGTTGCTTGGCAGTGTTCAACCGACCTGTGCAGTGCCCGCGACGGACGGCCCTGGGCCGGGCCTCACCACGTTCAGGTCAAACTCGTGGCGCGGACCACCCGCATGCCTGCGGGCCTTGGCAGTCCGAACCACTGAGTGCTAGTCCATATTTAGCACTCGGCACACCCGAGTGCAAACATCGGGCCGGGCCCCGGACGGTTGTTCAGCGGGCAGGGGAATCCGCGTCCGGAACGCGGGGTGCGCATCGGGACGTCAGCCGGCGTAGGACGCGGTGACCACCACGGCGATGCCGGGGATCCGCCCGTCATAGACCGCCGGCAGCCCGAGCCCGGCCGCGACCGCCTGGGCGGTGACCGGGTTCGACGAGTAGAAGACCGCGGAGGAGGACACCGGGTATCCCGACCAGTTCCCGGCGGTGGCCACCGTGAAGCCGGAACCGGAGAGGGTGCCGCCGACCCGGCCGGCCAGCCCGTTGACCCGGGAGGCGTTGTAGACCTCCACCGGGAAGGAGTAGTCCACCGTCTGAGGCTCCTGGGTCTGCGTGGGAGTCGGCGTGGGTTCCGGCGTCTTCGTGGGCTGCGGGGTCGTGGTCTTCCGCGGCGTCGTACTGGGTTCCGGAGACCGGGCCGGTGGCGCGGACGACGACGCCGCCCTGGCCGTGCCGGAGGCCGACGGGTCGGCGGTCCCCGCCCCGGAACCGGGCCGGGTCATTCCCGGGGAGGTTGCCTGCCCCGGTGCCGCCGACCCGGACACCGACGCCTCCGCAGCACCGGGCCGGGCGGTCTCCTGGACCCGCAGCGTGGGCAGGATGAAGTACGAGAACGCCCCGATCACCAGGGCCAGGGCGGCGGCGAGCGAGATCCAGGTCAGCCCGGACGGGCCGGTGCCGCCGGACGGCTCCGCCACGGCCCGATGGCCGCCCTTGCGGTTGCGGTATTCGGGCACGTCATCGAACTGATCGCGCGGGTACTCAGTCATGGACCATCATCACCAGATCTTCGGCACCGGGCGGCGCCGTGGTGGCTGCCGCGGACGTGGCCACGGCCCCATGACCGTGGCGCTCAGGCCTCCTGCCGCCTGGCGCTGCGGGCCCGGTGGCGAGTCGTCCGTAGTCTACGCAATCTCTTGACCAGCATCGGCTTGTGGGCCAGGGCCTCCTGGCGGTCGAGCAGGCCGTTGAGCACCTGGTAGTACGTGGTGGCCGAGATGGAGAACCGGTCGCGGATCGCCTGGTCCTTCGCCCCGCCGTACTTCCACCACTGGTCCTCGAAGTCCAGGATGTCCCGGTCCCGCTCGGACAGTGCCGACGACGACGCCCCGGGCTCCTGCCCGCCCGCGCCCTCCTGCCCGTCGTCCTGCCCCCGGTCAGCGCGCGGGTCGTCCTCGCGCTCCGAGGGGACGGGGTCAGCTGCAGTCATGGGAAGGTCCTTCCGGGAAGTGGTCCCCCGCCGCGCATCTGTTCGGGCACCCACGGCGCTGGACGGAGTACTCCACAGTCTACTCCGCCGAACTACAGCGGTGTCATTCGATAGTCTGCACCGATGAGACTGCTCGAACCACTGGATCCCGGATGGGAGCGCGCCCTGGCGCCCCAGCAGGAGGCCCTGGACGCCGTCGGGCGCGAGGTCAAGGCCCGGCGGGCCGACGGGGAGCAGGTCCTCCCGGCGCCGGAGAACATCCTGCGGGCCTTCCGGCAGCCCTTCGACGAGGTCCGGGTGCTGATCCTGGGCCAGGACCCCTATCCCACGCCGGGGCACCCGATCGGGATGAGCTTCGCCGTGGACCGGCACGTGTCACCGCTGCCGCGCTCACTCGTGAACATCTACCAGGAGCTGTCCGAGGACCTCGGCATCCCCCCGGCCCCCCACGGTGACCTGACCGCCTGGACCGGGCAGGGCGTGCTGCTGCTGAACCGGGTCCTGACCGTGGCCGCCGGCCAGCCCGCCAGCCACCGGGGGCTGGGGTGGGAGCGGGTGACCGAGGCCGCCGTGGAGGCACTGTCCGGACGAGGCACCCCGCTGGTGGCCATCCTGTGGGGTGCCGATGCACGGAAGATGGCCCCGGTGCTGCAGCGCCACGCGCCCGCGGACGCGCCCCTGGGGATCATCGAGTCTGCCCACCCGTCCCCGCTCTCGGCCCGGCGCGGGTTCTTCGGCTCGCGGCCGTTCAGCCGCACGAACGAGCTGCTGGAGCAGTGGGGCGCCGAGCCGGTCGACTGGCGCGTCGACCACTCCTGACCACTCCGGCCACACCGTGCGGACCGGTCAGCGGCGGCCGATCCGGCGCCGTTCGTTGGCCTGCAGGGCGGTGGTGAACGGACGGGCCAGGGTGTCGCCCAGGACCACGCCGGCGGCGATGGCCATGATGGTGGCGGAGGCGTTGAACAGCCCGACGAGCCCGTCCACGAGGGCGCCGCTGTCCATGGCGATGCCGTACATGGACCGGAAGATGGTCAGTCCGGGCAGCAGGAACAGGATGGCCGGCACGGCCACCACGAGCTGGGGCGCGCCCATCCTCAGGGCCACGTACCGGCCCACGGCGCCGATGACCACGGCGGCGATGGCGGGGGTCAGCCGGGGTCCCACGCCCAGGGCCTCCGCGCCGGCGTAGGCCACGAAACCCGTCAGGGACACCAGGGCGGTGGGCAGCAGCAGCTTCCACTCGGACTGCTCGAAGATCGAGTCCCAGACGGCCGCCAGGAAGACGAGCAGGCCCATGAACCAGACCGGGTACGTCGAGGAGCTGGCGTTGTCCACGTCCAGTTCCGCGAAGCCCATCAGGCTGGCGAACACCACGGCGGACATGATCCCCGCGATCAGCGCCGCGAAGATGAGGGCTGCGGAGACGAACCTGCCGGCGGCGGTCACGGGGAAGCCGTTGATCGCGTCCTGCACCGCGGAGACGAAGCGGCCCGACGGCAACAGGAGCATGATCCCGCCGGCCACCACCAGGGACGGCCCCAGCGGCACGTCGAGCTCGAAGAGCACCAGGGCGATCACGGTGGCGATGAAGCCACCGGCCATCGTGGCGAAGAACTCCGGGATCCGGGCCCGGCCCATCACGTCCATCACGGTGATCAGCAGCGAGGTGGACAGCAGGGCCACCCCCGCCCCGACCAGCCCGCCGCCGACGAACAGCACGAAGGTGGCCGCGAACAGCCCGGCGGACAGGGTGTTGAGCCACTTCGGGAACGGCTTGGGCTTGTGCCGGATGTCGGCCAGCCGCTGCTGGGCCTCGTCCCGGTCCACCTCTCCGGCGGCGATCGCGGACACCAGCCGGTGCATCAGCGCCAGCCCCGCGTAGTTCTGCGACCAGGACCGCACCACGCGCTGCAGCGTGTACGGCGTCTTGCCGGCGGGTGCGTAGTTCAGCGAGATCGACTGGTTGGTGATGTCCACCTCGGTCTCGTGCACGCCGAAGGCCTGGGTCACCACGATGATCGAGGTCTCCACCTCGAGCGCACCGGCGCCGAAGCGGAAGAGGGTCTCCGCCAGTTTCAGCGCGAAGTCCAGGGTGGCCCGCTCGTCGGCGTCCGCCAGCCGGGTGGTGCGCAGGTAGGGGTTGGCGTACGGGCTGCCGGCGATCCGGTCCACCATGGACAGGGCCTGCGTCGGCAACGGTTCCGAGTACATGATCCGCCGGATCGCCGAGCTGCCTGAGAACCGCAACCGCGGCTTCTTCGGCCCCCGCAGGGCCACCGGGACGGTCGGCGGCTCGCCGGTGACCGGCTCGGAGGGCGCCAGCACGGACTGCGGCACCGGCACGGAGCTGGGCGGCTCCGTGATCGGGGTGTCGGTGACGGGCCCCACGCCGGCGCCGTCGGCGACGACGGGGGCAGCGACCGTGGGCTGCGGGCCGGTCGCCGGAGCGGGCGCCTGGGCGGCGGTGGGGGTCTGACTGGTCGGCACGTGGCCGGCGGCCTCGGCCGCCGGGCCCAGGGGGAAGTCCGTGATCGAGCTCGTGGCGGGGGCGCCCTCCTCGACGGCCCTCAGGATGCGTTTGTGATGGTCATG